>CASBPX010000225.1 GCA_949127735.1 Candidatus Obscuribacterales bacterium
CCGCCACCCACAACAATAAATGAAAGATACCAGCGTCTTCTTTCGTCATTGTCGCAGACCTCGGCTTTCTCCAACCGTTGCATCACATGAGCTTGCAAAGCAAGCGCATCACCGATTGTTTTTAAACCGAAAGCGTGCTCGTCCATGCCTGGCACCAGGGCTAAATTTGCACCATTACCGCAGGCAATCACCAGCTGGTCGTAGCGCATCTGCTGACGCTGGCCGTCGTGCGCTTCGTATTCAATTTGATTGTTGTCGAGATCAATGCCGAGCACATCTTCAGTACGGCATTGCACATGATCTAAAAGTTGCCTCAGCGGAGCGCCCACGTCTTTGGGCTGCACGGCGGCGCTCGCCACTTCAGCCAGAAGCGGGTGGAAAACCATGTGATTTTCGCGATTAAAAAGAACGATATTATAATCGTCGACGTGCAGCTGTTTACGCAGCGCCCGGGCGCATTTCACCCCCGAAAAGCCACCGCCCAAAATTAGGATTTGCTTCTTCGACATTGCGCACCAGCAAGATTACTTCTACACCTGCCCGGCAGTTGGCATTATCTAACAAGATTGAGAGCGTCGTCCACGATTTCGCCATCTTTCATGCGCACAATGCGACGGGCATGATTGGCCGTATCCTGGTCGTGTGTGACGACAATGACGGTGATACCACGACTGACAAGTTCATTGAACAAACGCATGGTGTCGTCGGCAGTATGACTGTCTAAAGCGCCAGTAGGTTCGTCGGCTAACAGAATGCTGGGACGATTAGAAAGCGCGCGCGCAATTGAGACCCGCTGCTGCTGTCCACCAGATAATTGATTAGGCTTATGGTGCATCCTTTCACCTAAACCAACTTGTTGCAGTACTGAAGCTGCACGCTCGGCTCTCTCAGCTGGCGGCACTCCTCCGTATACCATAGGCAACATCACATTTTCTATGGCAGACATACTGGGCAGCAAATTAAACTGCTGAAAAACAAAACCAATTTTAGCATTGCGCACATCGGCCAACTGATCATCGGTGCAACTTAAAATATCAACACCATCAAGCGAATACGAGCCCGAGGTAGGCCGGTCGAGACAGCCGACAATATTCATCAGGGTTGATTTGCCAGATCCAGAAGTGCCCATAATAGCCACGTAAGAGCCAGCATCAATTTGCAAAGTCAGCCCTTTCAAAGCGTACAGAGCTTCGCCGCCCATTTCATAGACACGGTTAACAGCGTTCAAATCAATCAAAGTGCTCATTTATTCAGACCTCAAAGCAACAATGGGGTCGAGCAAAGCGGCTTTGCGTGCGGGGTAGATGCCAAAGAATAAACCGATGGCCAGCGATACGAGAAAGGACATAATCACTGAAGAAGAAGTGACTACTGTGGTCCACTGACCGAGACTACTGATCCAGTAAGCGCTACCAAGCCCCAGTAAAATGCCGAGAATGCCGCCAGTGAGCGATAGAGTGATGGCCTCAATCACAAATTGCATCAAGATATCTCGATACTTAGCACCAATGGCTTTGCGAATACCTATCTCTCTGGTGCGTTCTGTCACCGAAACCAGCATGATATTCATAATACCGATGCCACCAACAAGTAGTGAGATTGAAGCAGTGGCACCAAGTAAAAGCGCGAACACTCCAGTAATAGACTGAGCGGTTTGCAAAATATCCATTTGCGTACGAATAGTAAAATCGTCTCCGTCAGGCGACTGCACATTGTGACGCAAGCGCAGCAAGTTAGTAATTTGAAATTGCGCCTGCAAATCTTCTCCTGGTTTTGCCTGGACCAGAATACTCTTGACGGCGCGTCCAGAGACCAGATTCAAACCAAACAGAGTGGAATAGCCGGTTTGTATCGGTATAAAAATTTGATCGTCCTGATCGCCCGTAGCATTGGCACCTTTATGTTCCATCACGCCAATAATCGTGAACAGTTCACCGCGAATTAGAATCTGTCGCCCGATAGCCGATTCACCGGAGAACAGATCCTCTACCACGCCATCGCCTACGGCGCAGACTCGTGCGCTGTCGCTCGCTTCTTGCTGGGTAAAAAAGCGACCTTGAGCAGGGTGAAAATTGCGAATATCAGGAAAAGAAGCGTCAGTGCCAACCACCGTGGTGGAAGTATTTTTTTCACCGGCCTGCACCTGAAAAGTTCCGGTATATTGCGCTGCTACATCTTCTGCCGCCTGACAGTTTTCTTTAATAGCCAGTACGTCTTCGTAAGTCAGTGTAGGAGCCGTGCCCTGGCCCATAGAAATACCAGAGGCACCCACTGAACCAGGCCGAATATAAATTAGATTGACACCTAAAGCCTGCACTTGTTTTTCAGCTTCACGCTTGGCACCTTCGCCTATGCCCATGAGCGTGATAACCGAAGCGATACCAATGACGATACCAAGCACTGTCAGTCCGCTGCGCAGCCGGTTACTTAAAATTCCTTGCCAGGCAATGAGAAATAATTCACGCAGCCCCATGCCTAACGACCGAAACCGCGGGGCACTGCGCCACCACCGGCGCCACCACGGCCACCGCGGCCGCCGCCGGCTACACCAGGCATGCCTCCGCCAGGCATACCGCCACCAGATCCATAACCTTCAGCATTCAACTGTGTTTTGTTGAGGCCTTTGAGCACGACATCGCCTTCCTTCAAACCGGAAAGCACCACGATAGCTCGGCCAAGGGATGCGCCTGTTTTAATTTCTTTGAACTGAGGTTCGCCTTTAGCGTCAGGCACATATACACCGGCCTGGCCTTTCTTAGAAACCACGCAGACTGCTGGAATAGTGAGAGCGTTGTCGTCATGCCCAACAATAAAAGTAGCGCTGACGTTCATACCAGCGAGCAGTGCATCTTCCGCCCCATCAAGTAATTGAACATGTACTTCGAAAGTCGTGACATTGGTGGTGACAATGGCAGCTGGAGCAATTTGTGTGACTTTCCCCTTGAACACTTTGTCGGGGATAGCAGTGGCCGTAATTTCGACTTCTTGCCCCACTTTCACTTTAGTGATATTAGCTTCTGAAACCTGTGCCACCATCTCTAAACGCCCGGCCAAAGCCACGATCGAACTTGAGGTAGCAGAAGTGGTTGATGATGAGGTAGTAGGAGTAACAATGGCCCCGGCATCAGCATATTTTTGCGTAATGATGCCGTCAAAAGGAGCGAGAATGCGAGTATCGCGCAGTACACTCTCGATTTGTTGTAAGCTGCCTTTAGTCTGGCTGGCACTGTGCAGAGCCGCAGAAATATCTTCTTGCCTGAAGCCGACTTTCATCATATTGTTTTGCTGTTTTATAGTTTGCAAATCAGTTTCGCTTTGAGCCCTGGCTGAATGGGCTTGCGAAAGTTCACTTTCTGCCGCCATTAAATTAGAGCGCGAAACTCGAGCTTGAGTTTGAGCATTGATGCGATCTTGATCTGAGATGGCACCATTATTAGCAAGAAAAGCTTGAGTAAGGGCAAACTGTTCATCGCGGGCAAGGGTAGCGCGTATGGCATCCATCTGCGCTTTTAGCCGATTGATATTGCGTTCGGCATTGCTCACACCCTGGCGTGCTCTTTGCTCTTGATAAAAGGAAGCGGCAACTTCTTGAGGGCGATTGCCTGATTTCATTTTGGCATAGTTATCCATAGAAGCCAGATAAGCTCCCTTGGCCGACTCTACTTGACCAAGCAAATTACTATCGTCCATGCGAGCAATTAACTGGCCCGTTTTAACTCTGTCACCTTGCTTGACCAGCAATTGTTTTAAAAGACCGGTTTGTTTAGGGCTGATTTTTACTTCACGCTCAGGGCGAATAATGCCGGTGGCGACAACTTTCATATCAGCCTTGCCACGCTTAACTAGAACTGTATTTTTCTTCCAATCGGAGCTTTCTTTGCTCTGGCCAAAAAAGAAATAAGCACCGACAGCCAGAGCGACTAGCACAAGCAAACTAACGGCTATCCAGACTTTGTTGCCGGCTTTTTTCATTCGCACGATACCCGCAGGTGTGGTCGCTTTTTCACTTAAACTTTTCATAGACTTGGCCTGACTTCGGCGGTAAGAGTAGGTACGGAAATCAAACCAGTGTCGCGTAGCAATTGTGCCTGGGCAACATTGTAATTGATGATCGCCTGCGCTTGTGTAGTAAGGGCGTTGATATATTCGCGCTGGGCCTGAATCAATTCAAGGTTAATGCCTTGACCATAACGCAAGCGCAAATTAGCCAGACGCAATTGCTCTGTTGCGGCCACCACCGCTTCACCAGCCACATCGACCTGGGCTTCAGCAGTAAGCATATTTAGATAAGAGCTGCGTACTTGTTGCAAAACTGTAATTACCTGTTGATTGAGCTGTAGCATTGATTGGCGTGCCAGAGCGCGGGCAGACAAAGTATTGGCGACATCGGGCAAACCAAATCCATTTAAATTCCAACTGAGATCAAAACCGGCGCTAAGTGAACGCCCACCTCCGCCACTAATACCAATTCCACCACCAGTGCCTCCGGTAGGAATAATGACGGTGGAACCAGTTAAATTGTTGCCGGAGCCGCTGGACCGACCCGACTTGGTTACAGTCTGGGTGGTGAAAAATTGAAAAGTAGGATAGAGCGGGGCGGCGGCCACTTGAATATTACGGTCGGCAGCGCGGCGCAGATATTCGAACTGTTTTAATTCTGGCCGAAAGCGAGTAGCAGCTACTGTCAGTTTGTTGATATCGATGGCTTCTTCAAACAAGCGCGCTTCGCTGACTCGATCTTGATCAGGCAAAAAGTTGATGGCTATATTGGTGTTTAGCAAAAGAGCAAGCTGAAGAGCGGCTTGACGTAAATTGACCTGTTGCTGCAGCAAGGCTTGCTTGTCTAAGGCCAGCTGCGTGCGCGACTGATAGATAGCAAAATTTGTGCCCACTCCCGCATCTTTCAGCTCCTGGTTAAGTTGTACTTGCGCACGGGAAAGTTCTACAGACTTGATGCGAATGCGCAAGAGCAGATGATTGAGCAAAAGATCGTTATAGCGCTGATAGACACTAAGCATGGTGTCATTAATGCTGGCCTTATAAGCATTCTTACCGGCTTTAGCGCGACTCAAGTTAGCCAGCGAATTAAACAGTATTCCGCCACCCTGAAAAACAGGATAGCGAACGGTAGCGGCATTGGTAAAAAAGGGAGTGCCTGTGCCGTTCTGTGTATCAGTGCGCTGACCGCGGTATGTCAAAGTGAAGTCAGGCAGAGCCTGTGCCATTGAGCCGAAAAACTGATAGCGCTGCGATTGATAGGCCGCTTGCGAAATACGAATGGGCAAATTATTACTGAGGGCATAAAGCAGAGCCTGCTTGAGGGTAAGTTGCTCGTTATAAGCAGCTTCAAGTTTAATTGGCGGCAATTTACCCTTGCCAATAGGCAAAAGCTCAGACATATTGATTTGACCCAGCGAAATGGAACGCGCTTTATCAAGCTCAGTGTTGGTCAATTTCATATCGGTATTTTCGGCTGAAAAATTGGGCCCGGGCTTGACCGGATACAGATCGCCGAGGCTGGCATTGCCAGGTGGCCGCAGCATAGAGCGTGATGTTGCCTCATTAGCTCGACTGTCAGGTAGGGCCTCTGCGTCGCCTAAATTAGCTGCTGGAGCCAGCGGAGTCTGAGAAGGTAGTGAGTTTTCATGGATTTCAGAAATCGGGGGTGCTATGCGCTCGAGGCCGGTATTTTCCACACCACCCTTGTCTAAGGCCTTGCGAGCGGCGATTGGATCAGGCCCAGCAGTATTTTGCGAATTTTGCGCCACAGCGTTCTCACCCGCGGCGGCAAAGCCCGAGCTCAATACAAGCGCCAAAAAAAACGAACAAGAGCCTGACTTCATGACTTCCTGAATCTGCACCGTCTAATTGAAGACGATCGAATACAGAGAAAAGTTCAACTAACCGAATCAATTATTGCTCATTTAACGCAATTATTCGGTCTTAGTCAGTTGTAAAAAACGGCTGAGGTCTTCACGCAATGCCAAGAATGACTGATATCCCTCACTCTCGTGAAGTTTGCCGTCAGTGCCGATTCGCAATCGAAGAGTTTTCAACAGCAAAACTTCCATCTCACTCGACAAATCTGGCAAAAGGTCCGAGGGTCGGCTCAAAGTGAGTAATGGAGCGAGATACGGATTGGACATGGCCAGTTCCATCTCGACCATGGCTTTGAGAGAATCACTGGCCCAATTAGACTGTTCTGCCACAGTATCATTGTCAAGGCCTCCGGCAAAGGGATTAAAACCGACAAAAGTTTCCCAGAGAATGATGCCTAAGGCGGTAATGTCGTCGCAATCGAGCCATGGGTAATATTGGGGAGTTGTGACGGTGGCCTCAGCTTCGATTGCGCCATTGCTTACTTCCATGGCACCAAAATAACCCAGTTCGCGGAAGAGCAAACCATTGTTAGTAACCAGAATATTTTCAGGCTTGAGATTACCGTGATGAACAAAAGCTGCATTGTCAGACAATTCGGCCATAGCTGTGCAAATATCAACCGCCGCAGACAACACTTGCGGCCCCGAATCGATATCGTATTTGATAATATCGCGCAATGTGCGCCCGGCACTAAATGCGGTGCTATAAAAATTATCTTGAGCGACGCTGACCACAGGTAATTGCGGATGCCGTAACGCCAAGCGGTTCACTTCACAACGGAGCAACAGTTGAGCCTTTGGTACCAGTTCGCGAATGACATCGCCGGTAATACCAAACAACTTGGTTGGGTTAAAAATCGCACCAGCTTGCGGTCCGAATTCTTGCGCGTCTTTAGCCAGTTTCACTACATATTCAAGATTGGTGTCAATTTCTATGGCATGAAAAAGATAGAAATAGAAACCTTCCTCAATTAAATAATCAAGGCGATAACTACCAATTTCCTTACCAAGCCAATCGGTCCAACCGGCTGTTGCTTTCTGGCTAACGCCACGCCTGGCTAGTTCAGTCTGCACCTGGCTAAACTGTTCTTCAATTTCGGCCGGCGACGGCAAGCCGGCCAGGCTGCATCCCATCAGCATGCTGTCAAAGCTCTGCTTCATAGCCAAAAGTGTTTCGTCTGATTCGTTTTCTATAGACACGATAATCTCAGTAATGGCTTTCTTGCCTCCATTCCACCAGTACCAAAATATCTTCGAGGTTGGCTTTGAAGCGCCCGAAGAGCTGTTTTGGCGCGGTAAAATGCAACTCGTCAATCACCCGAGCATCGCTGCCGGTAATAAATATTCCCAGGTCTTGCACGTCTGAAAATTTCCAAATGCCTTCTACAACCAGCGCGTTGCGTCCACCCAAACACTCAGTGTGTTTATCGAGCATTTCAAAAAACTCAGGCTCAGAGGCGTCGCGCACTACCATTTCAATATTACTGAATTCTTCATCGCTAAGCGCATGCGGCTTTTGCGAGAGCAGGTCGACAAAATCATCGGCTACGATTTTAGAAAGCGGTTGACCGCGATAAAAATAAAGAAATTTCACTTCCGGTTCGGCTTGTAGATAGAACTCCTGCACGATTCTTTCGCTACCAAGAGTACTTTCAATAGGCTGAGCCAGCCAACCAGGCGGCATTTCGCTCAGCTGAAACTGGGCCAGATTGAGAATGCTACTCACGTTTATCACCTTTGACTCGGTTTCGAAATTGTCCAGGTCTCCAGTGCTGATCAAATTTAGCTCAGGCATCGTAGCAATATATACCCTTCAATTACAGGTCAAGCACAGGTCAAGCACAGGTCAAGCACAGGTCAAGCACAGGTCAAGCACAGGTCAAGCACGGGCAAGAAGCGCCTGAGATGCGGCTATAAAATCGCTGAAATTTAGCCCAGGTAGGGAACAGACCGCGGCGAACGGGCCTAAATAAAAACTAGACTGATATCAGTCTAGTTTTTAAATTGGTACACGCCTGAAAGGCTAAACTGTTGGCGTATGCGGCGGATCATCTTCAGGCTCGACGTCAACCTCTTCAGTGCCTGAGTCACCGTTGCTTTTAGATTTTTCTTCAGCGGAATTCTTAAGCGCCGAGCCGCAGGCCGGGCAGAAAGCTCGCTCACGATTTGCCGGAGCACCGCAACTTTCACATGTAAAACCAGGCGAAGCGCTGTATCCGGCTTTTGCTTCTGCTTTTTGAGCAGGCGTAGCATCAGGATCATGATTGACTTTGATTTGATCAAGCTCAGACTGCAACACTGAAATTTCGTGATCTACAGCTGAAATTTCACTGCAGCGCTCTTTCAACAAATCGTCGGAGATATCTTTATTATTTTGATGTTTGTCAAAGACCAACTTGCCGATTTCAGCCAGTTTGGCGTGTTTTTTGCGTTCAAGTTCTTTGATTTGATTGGCCAAATTGAAAGCTTGTATGCCCTCCTGGGCACGGGATTGAACTTTATTAACCTCTTTAGTAACAGTGTTGATGACGTTATCAATGATGCTCACGATGGAGTCTCCCTTAACTAAGCGAATAAAGTCTCATACTTCACTTTATACCTTGCCAGGAAAAAAGCGAATCTGCCAAAACCAGCGATAAAAGTGAAAATTTAGCGAACTTCAGCAGTACTTTCAGACTCGCCCGCCTTGCGGCCCGAACCTTTAGCAGTAGACACTTTGACGCAGTTACGGCCGCCTTCTTTGGCACAATAGAGCGCTTCATCAGCCTTGTGGAAAAGGTCGTCGGCCGAATCACAATGGAGCGGATAGCTGGCCACCCCAAGGCTGGCCGAAATATTACCGTGGCCTTCCACAGTAATCTCATTAATCAATCGCCTGAGACGCTCAGCCAGCTGTTCAGCCATATCTATTTCTGTGTTAGGCAAAAGCAAACAAAACTCTTCGCCGCCATATCTGGCACAAAAGTCGATAGAGCGCGAAGATTGACGCAATATTTGACCAATCGAACGAATCGCCTCGTCCCCTGCCATGTGGCCGAAATTGTCGTTAATTTTCTTGAGAAAATCGAGATCGACGATAATCAGAGAAAGCGTGTGTTCATAGCGCTTAGCTCGCTCAAATTCTTTGTGCAAGGCTTCAGTAAAAGCGCGACGATTGAAGACGCCCGTAAGACCGTCCATCACTGCTTGCAATTCACGCTCTTGATGCAACTCGGCATTTTCAATAGCGACCGAGAGATTGTCTGCCAGTGAGCCAATCAGTGAAATGTCATCAATGCTCCAGTCGCGACTGACAGTGGTGTCTTGTAAAAACAATACGCCGAGCACTTGATCGCGCATCACCAGCGGCACGATTAAACCGCTACGCAGATTAAGCTCTTTGAGAAAACCACGATCATAAGTGGTGCGCTCGTCAAAATCAGGGTCTTCAATATTCTCAGGAGTTTCCTTGCTCAGCGCCTTAATAGTAAAATCACGCCCCAGATCGGTATGAAAAACATCTTTCACCGAAGCAACATTGGCCTGAGTATATTCAAAAACATCAAGCTCATTGAGCCTGTTATGCGGACGCAGCAAAAGACATCGGCTAACGGCAAAGGTGGTGCCGATTTTTTCTACGGTTGTATCGAGCACTTCTTTGATATGCACAGAACTACGCACAGCATTGCTAATCCAGTAAACAAGCCGCTCGCGCTCGAGGTGCTTCATGCGAATGGCATCACGCGCGGTGATATCGTGAATGAGCTTGCGTGTCTGCTCTTCCATGCTGCTGGTTTTATCTTCAATTTCTTCGTACTGGCTGCGCAAGCGTTCGTTTTCACGCTGCAACTCTTTGCTCTCCCAACCGCGGCCCAGAGCCAGAGCAAACGGATAGGGGGAAATATCTTCTTCCATAGCGTCGACAGTTTTTAATTCGCTGCCGGCAAAAAGTACAAAAGCACGTCTTTGACCTTGATTAACAGCCGTTAAAAGATAGACGTCTCCCAGATTCTTCAATAAAGAAGGAGGCAGTGCAAGACCGTCACCTTCAAGTTCGCGCAAATCTTCGACTTTAAGCTCCACATCGCCAGCTTCAAAATCGTCGCCGTCGTATTTTTCGACAAAAGCTTCAGTTAGAGCGCGCAAATCTTTCTGTTTATCGCCCACATAGGCACGATCGGCAAATGTATCTAAATCGGCATCCCACATCAAAATAGCGGCTGATTGAGCGCCTGAGACTTCAAGCACGGCATTACCGACGCGCTCCATTACATCTTCCAGCTCAAAGGCCGAAAGCAAGTCAATTATTCGTTGTTGTATTTGCTCAGATGAAGACATACCTGCCATTAAATGTTCCCAGAATCTGTCAGGTCAATCAATATAGGTGATTTTAGCTAGTAATTGCAGCGAAGAGGCAGCAAAACGCTAAAATAAGGGTGAGTGAAGGAGCGAATCAAAAAAATGCCTGCGAAATACGCACCGAAAAAAGTACAGAGTTCAGATTTGATGGTCAAGGTAATGTCGGCCCTCTGCTATCTGACCGCCGGTCTGGCGGGTTTTATCTATATCATCGCCAACGGCAGAGATAATAAAGCGATGTTTTTCCGTTTTCATTTTCTCCAGGCTCTGCTCACTGGCATGCTGTGCTGCTTCATTACCTGGACCGGCAGCACGCTTTTAAGCACAATGGGTGGAATTATCGGACTCTTCGGCCCCGCCGCCTTGGAAAATTCGATGAGCGTTTTAAGCATCTTGGCTTTTGCCATTCGCATCCTCGGCTACTCTTTTTCCATCTTGATTATCGCTGGTATCGTGCAATCGTTACGTGGCAAATATTTAGAGCTACCCTGGATTTCAAAAATCGTGCGCAGCAATTTGCGATGATCAAACGCTCGCTCAAGCCATCTTTACCGACCTCAAGAACCGCTGTTCTCTGCCTAAGCGTAGGCGTTTGCCTGGGAGCATACTCACAACTTTCACAAGCAGCCCGGGCACAGAGCATTTTGCCGCCGCGCCCCGAGGCTATTGGTGGTGGCAATCCGTTTGAGGGTCTGGGTCGCCCTGATGATCCAAACCCCTCAAGAGTGAGTGATTTCCAAACTGGCGACATCAGTGATGCGTCTCCCGTAGACCCTAATTTGACTAATGCGCCTAATTCAAATCCAACGCCACCAAATGGCGCCATTGGCAATACTCCTGGGGCCGATGAGGCTCTGAAAAAAGCGCAACAACTTGCCAAAGAAGAAGGGGACGGACGCAGTGAAGATGACGGGCCCGGCAGCATGTTCGCCAGCGATAAGAGCGAAAGTAATAATGCTGCCCGAGAAGCCAATTTTTTCACAGTGGTGCCCGATAGCCCCATTAGAACAACCCTCATTGATATTCGCGAAGGTAGATACGAAGCGGCTTTAAACCACTTACAGAGCATGTATGCACGCAACCCGGCCGCCATCGAATTGCAATACTTGATGGGCGTTTCATCGGTAATGCTGCACCGCAATGTGGAAGCGGAGAGGCATTATCAAAAAGTACTTAATGACAAACTGGCACCACTAAGGCTAAAACAACTGGCGCAAAAGGGTCTAAATAAGCTGGCGACGCCTCGTTAAGCGCTTGTGCTTATGGTGATTATTCGGCTATTCCTCCCCATTCTTCGCTATTCCGCTACCAAGACCGCACGGCCAAGCAAGACCATGAGACCGGCCGGATCATCAGTCACTATGCCGTCCACACCCATTTTCAAAGCCTGTGACCAGGCGCGCCGTCCATTTGCAGTCCAGACATTGACGCTAAGACCAGCAGCTTGAGCCTCCTCCACAATATCTGCCCGACATGAACCGAGGCATGGGTGAAAGTAATTGACGCCAAGCATTTGTGCATACTGAGGCAAGTCAATGAGCACACCATCAAGAAGCAGGGCCAATTGTAGGTTAGCGTCCATGGACCGCAAACGTTGAATGACATAGTGATCAAAGGAACTGACAATGACTTTGTCACGATGACCATAATCTGAAAGCATTGCCAGCAGCTCTTCTTCGATATCGTCGTAAGCCACCGGCGCATTTTTAATTTCTATATTGAGAGCGACCTGGCCACCAATCAGCTCTAACACATCGCCAAGTAATGGCACTTTCTCATGGCTAAAATCGCTGTCAAACCAGAGGCCCGCACTCAATCTATTAATTTCATCATAGTTAATATCACAAATCTGGCCGACACCATTGGTGGTGCGTGTGAGATCTTCATCGTGAATCACAACAAGCTCTCCACTGGCACAGCGCTGCACATCAAGCTCGATGTCTACACCAAGCTCAAGGCTTTTTCGGAAAGCGGCCATGGTGTTCTCAGGCGCCCAGAGTCGCCCGCCCCGATGGGCGATAACTTTTACGTTTTCAGGCTTAGAGATCAAGCACCTTCTGCGGATGAAGGAAACCCATATTAAGAGTGACCACTAGCTTGCCGTTTTGCACCAATATTTTTTCAAGCGGGCATTCGATGCCGTGCTCGATACCAACCAGTCCGGCAATGTTTTTCAAAACAAGGCAATCTTTCTCGCGACCAACTTCAAAGCGAATTTTTTCTTTCTGTTTAATGATGAAATTGCCCCAGCGCTCCGCTGTGGGATGCTCATTAATAATACTGATTACGTTTGACTGGCGAATTACTTCGCGTACGTGTGATGCAATGGCTCTAATCAGGCCCGGAATCTCGTCCCTTGAGCCAAAAGTTTCCATCAACACTCTATTGACGTGGTATCCGTGCAAAGAACTGTTCTCCGGACGGCCTTCCAAAAATTTAATCACACCTGAAAATGGGTCAGAAGCGCCCTTAACCACTTTTCTAGCAACATCGATGACTTCGTTCTCGCAAGCAACGAGAGTCTCACGTATCTGGGCATTCATGGTCTTGCGGTCACAGCAATCGCAAGCGGCTGAACTATGTTCCATGAGCAGTCTCCAAGTCTTAGATCGTCTCTACCATTTAATGCTCTGTATATCTTTTGCCACATTCGGCCGATAATTATCAGTAATCTTTGTAGGAGGCCTACCTATTTAGCGGGATAAATTAGGAACGCTTGTTGCCGAACGGCGAATCTTTTTGGGTCACATACCGTCGTTGTTTACAGAAGAGGCCATACAAAGCTGGTATTGAGCATGGTCGCAAGAGATTCGTTTACAATGTGCTGAACAGCAGAGGAGCCTTTGTTTTGAACAGAAATTGGCAAAATTCACAGGTTTTACAGGGTTTAGGGAATTTGCACAGAATTGCCGCCAGTCAGGCAGTACTTACTGCATGTACGATCATAATCGCCATGCCCGCCTTTGCCAAGCCCGATTCTACCCAGCCGCGCTACGTGCCATCGGCAACCATGAGCCGCATAGAGACCATGGACCCTAAGAACGTACCTGATTTTCCCTCCAACACGCCGGCATCGGCGCCGAGCCTGCGCTCCTCACCACCTTCTTCTACACGTATTGCCCCTCCCTCTGACTATTCGAGCACAGGCAGCTCAGGCACAGCTTTGCGTGCAGATGCCTCATCGGCTTCCCTGCCAGTGCAAACCAGGCTAAAGCTGGTACTTGAAACTTTCGTCGATGCCAAAGCCAGCAATCCTGGCGACCTTTTTGAAGCCCACGTCAAAGATGATCTGTTTTACGGCACCAGCTTGTTGCTGGCTAAGGGCTCACTGGTCAGAGGCCGGGTCTTCGAAGTGACTAAACCAAGACTACTGAGCCGCGCGGCAAAAATTGGTTTACGTCTTGAGCAAATTGTTACTCCAGCAGGCGAAGTAATTCCACTGGACGCCGCTCTGGAATTTCAAAAAGGTTTGACTAACCAGAAAGGCCAACTAGATCCCGGCACCAATTTTGGTACCAGAGTGGAAGGCGGAGTTCGAGCCGTCACAGGTATGTCATCTAGCGGCACCGCCCGAGGTGCATTGATTGCCGCCAACGTCGCCACGCTAGGAGCACCGGCTATCGCCACTGCCATTGGTGGCTCAGCCATTGCCATTTTCCGCTCAGGCGACAATGTCAGCCTCGCTCCAGGGCAAGAACTGGAAGTGCAATTGACTAACGATCTGGGCGTGCAAATTAACTAGATTATTCGATCTCGTTCAAGCTTGAGCTGGCTTGCGTCTTTTATTTTTCACCAGCACCAGATTAGAGGCGAAGGCTTTGTTAGCGGGCTCTAGATTGCTGGCCTTAGTGAATTCTTCTTCTGCTTCTTCAAGATAATTGCGCTTCAAATAAATTACACCAAGGTTGTTGTGCACCCAGGCATTCTCCGGCTTTAACTTGACGCAAATTTTTAGCTCTTTCAAGGCTTCATTGGTTTTATTTTGTTTGATCAACAAATTAGCCAAATTATAGTGAGCCGACATCGAATTGAAGTAAAGTTCAATGGCCTTGCGATAAGCTTCTTCCGCTTCAACATACCTGTTTTCTTTACCCAGGACCGACCCCAGATTGATGTACGCCTCAGTGTAATCAGGCCGCCTGTCGACTAAATATTGATAGCGGTCAATAGCTTCTTTATTACGTTCTTGAACCTGATAAATCAAAGCGCCCTGATACTGCGCTTCCCAATACATCGGTTTCAATTCGAGCGCGATATTGATCTCTTTCAAAGCTTCACTGAATCGGCCCATTTTTGTCAGTCTTTGCGCCCGGAGCAAGTGTGGCTCAGGATCGCGCAAATGCACAGGAATAGCCGGAGCTGTCAGTTCGCGCAACTGCGCTTCTTTAGCCTTCTTCTCCTGTTCGTCTCTATATTCGCTCTCTTCCATCTCTTCAGCATCATCGATTTCTTCTTTGCGCCGCGGAGCGTATTTGAATTTTCGCTCTCCAGGAGCCGCGCTGGCTGACTCTTTAAGATCATCGTCAGACTTGGCGGGAGTTTTCGCTTTCGGCTGTTCGGCTTTAGCTGGGGCAACTTCTGCATCGTCGACTTCGTCAGGAGCCATCTGAGGCGCCGCTGTCGTAGCTTTTACGGGTTCCGAAGCCTCATCATTAGCATCAGGCGCTGCAGCCTTAGGAAGTTCAAGAGGTGTTTTGCCAGCGGCCGGAATAGCGGCCGGCACAGCGGCCGGAACAGCAGCATCAACGCGCTCAATGGGCTCTGGAGGTTCGGTGCGTGCGGCATCGCTGCTGGGGGCGCCACCACCTGGCAGCGGAGCTTTCACCGCGGTTTCGTCAACATTTACTTGAGCTTGCGGTTGAGCTTTTGCTTCAGACTTAGGTGCCGGGGGTGTGGCTTTTGCTTCAGTGGCTTTCGCTTCGGTGACAGGCTGCTCAGGTGCTGCTTCACCGCCGTCTTTCTTGCGACCAAGGCCAAAACCAAAGCCAAAATGTAATTTGCTGCGCACAGGCGTGGCAGCCGAAGCTGGGGCAGGTGCAGGTGAAGCAGCATTTATGGCCGCTGGGGCCACTTTGACCGCAGCAGGTTTAGCAGAGTTGGCAGGTTTAGCAGCAGGTTTAGCCTCTGCTTTGGTTGTGTCTGCTTTGGCTTTGTCAGTTGCAGCTGCATCAGCTTTGTCGGCGGCAGGCTTGCGACCAAAAGTTGGTATTTTCAGATTTAATGCCCAGGCATCTTGCCCGCAACCAACTTGACCGCTGACTC
>CASBPX010000226.1 GCA_949127735.1 Candidatus Obscuribacterales bacterium
AGCCGGTCTTTGATGACACAGTCTTTGTGCGCACCCAGGCCAATACAATCGATCTGCGCGGGCGCCGAGTAGATGATGCACTGAGCCAGATTGAAGCATTTGTAGATACCTGTGCCGTCAATCAAGTTAGCCCCCTGATGATTATTCATGGTCATGGCACGGGTGCAATAAAGTCAGTAGTGCGTGACTTTTTAAGCCACAGTCAGTATGCCAATCGCTATCGCTCTGGTGAAAATTTCGAAGGCGGTGATGGTGTCACCATTGTCGAGCTTGGCGGTTAGGATTTTTTTTTGAGAGTTGTCCAAATTTGCTCTCAGTCGTATAGAGCAATGTAACTATTGGTAGGTGCGCAGATGTCAAGATTAAAATATAACCACTTGACAAGCGGCATACGTAGTTTCCCCAGTTTCAAAGGATTATGAGACTGGCATAAATTAAGTGGGAACGTGCGTTCAACGCAGCGCGACATATAGGGGTTCATAAAATGGGCGACGGTAGAGACACAGGCACTAAGGCAGTAACGGATTCAATTCTGAAGAAGACGCATGTACCTGATTTCGATAGGTTGAATGCGCCGACCGTTCTCAAAACCGACGGCAAGGCGGCTGAAGTAGCTAAGACTGGCGATGGCACTGGCACGGCTAAAGCGCCTCCCGAAGGCGAGAGCAAGACCGCCGAAACCACATCCGCCGAAACCAAAGCTGCTGAAACCAAAGCTGCCGAGACTAAAGCCGCTGAAGCCAAAGCTGCTGAGGCCAAGAGGCTTGAAGCTGCCAAAACCCCTGAAGTAGCTAAAGAGACTGGCACGACTACCACCACAGACAAGAGTGTTGTCGGAGATAAAGCTAAAGCTCCTAGCCCTGAGTTGCTAAAAGGTCTGGCTGCGGCAAAAGAAGTTGCTCGTATCTTAGATAATGACGTGCCCACCGCCAATGGTGCAAAAGATCTGAAATCAGCTGAGGCTGCCTATAACAAAGCTATCGAAATAGCAAAAAGTGTGCCTAAAGAAACCATTGAACAGGCCAAAGTTGAATATGAGGCAGTTTTAAAAGCCAAACAAGCTGAAACTGACCCTGATAAGAAACGCGTTCTGGCCGACCGCCAGGCCGAACTTTATACCCTCACCAGAGTGAAAGATTGTGCTCTGGGAAACATGGCTCTCTGGTACTACAGACAAGGTCGCACCGAAGAGGGCACCACTAAGTTTCTTGAAGCTGCCGGGCTCTCGCCTGAAGATGCTAAAAGTATGAAAGGTTTGCCCAAAGATCAGTTTGAAGTGCTGGCCAAAAAACTCGATCCCAATTCGCCAATTCTGACCGACGTTAACTTTATGGCGCAATACACGCGCATTAAGGAAGGCGGTCAGCAGCTGCCTGAAGAGTTCGTGGCCATTCATAAACATTTACTTGAGCAGAAAAAAGAGAAACTTGCTCAGACCAGCCCTGAAGCAGCTCAAAATACAACTGCCAATACTGACTCTCCAGCAGTGAAACGTCTTGAGACACTGGCCGCAGCGTATGACGGGCCCGGCAATGCCGCAGCACTTAAAGCATTCCAGGAAACCGACGCCAGGCTGACTGCCAGCACCGACACCAAAATTAGCGAAGCAGACCGTAAAGTTTTAGCTGCCGGTGTTAAAGCCGTTGATGATAACTTTGAAATGGCCACCGCAGTTCTTGCAGCTAACCGAGAACAATTAAATAAACTCGTGCCTGCCGACAAGCAAGAAGCTTTTGCTGCGGCCACCGACAAAGTCGCTGTAGAACTTGAAAAAATGAAGGCTGCCTCGGGCGTAAAAGACGCTAACGGTAATCCACAGATTGCCCCTGCCGATCTTGGTTTGATGCAAACAGTAATCAATCAAAATCTTTCTCAGGCCGATCGTGATGCAGCTAAAGCGAAAATCAATGCCGCTCACCCTGAGTTCGGCAAAGCAATGGATGAAGCTCTAGGCCTCGTAAACAACGATCCTTCAGCTCTTAATTTGAGCTTTGCCAACAGCAGATTGGCCCTGCAATATCAGCAAGCGGCCATTGACAAAGGCAAGGCACACTATATGGAAGCCGCTCTTGTGGCTCGTTCTGGTGATACAGCCTCTGCTAAGACTATTCTCGAATCAGGATTCACTGGTCTGCCCGCCAATATCGCTTCTGAAATGAAGACACTGGAACCTGTGGCTAAACTTGCCACCGCTGTTGGTGCTAATTTAGATCAGGCTACTGCTGTTGAAAATCCAGGCCAGACTGGTCAGACCGACGCAGGCAATAACCCTAATGTAGAACAGCAAACCACCACAGCCGAAGCAGATTTGACACCTGAAGAAAAAGTGCGCCTCAAACCTGCCTTTGACGCTCTGGCCAAATTGCCGGCCGCCGATCAAGAGCGCATTAAGGCTATGGAGCCTCAGCAACTTAAAGACACCGCTACTGAACTGGCTAAAGCAAGTGATCTCAACAAACTCAATGAGACACGCGCTGTTTATGAAGTGTTGTTGGCAAAATTAGAAGATCCTGGTCGCGTTACTGGTCTTAAAGCCGAAATGACGGCTCGCGTTGAGGCCTTAGAAAAAGGCACCACGCCTGATGGTAAGCCTCTTGATGCCGCCACAAGAATTCAGTATCACAAGGACAATGTCAGCTTAATGGCCAGTCTGGCCGTTATTGCCGATGTGCGCCAAGATTATGCCGCTTACCTGGGCGGTAAAAATTCGGGCAGACTTGACACTAAGAATTTCGATCAGATTAACCCTATTCGCGGTCAAAGTCTGCCTGGTGAAGCAGAGCAGATGGACCTCAACAAATCGATGGACGAGCAGCTGGAGCTGATGTACAAAGCTGCCGACTCTATGCCTATTGATTTGATCAAACGCGAACAAGCCAATTTGCTCAAGAGTACTGAAACTATCGGTTCTGCTGATAAAGACGGTGTGATCACGGGTTCGCTCGACTTCATTCAAGGCACCAAACAAGTTCCTGGCCTCTTAGATATGTCGGTGACCACACGTACTCGCTCGGCATTGATGTATATTTCGCAAGGTGCTGTATTCGATAAAGCCGCCGGCCAGTGGAAAATGCGTGATATAGACAAAGTAGATGAACTCTATCAGCCGACTAAAGCTCTAGCCCTGGTTAACGCTGCCGCTGCCAAATACAAAGAAGTGCACGGTGCCAATGCCACTGATCCTGAACTGGAAAAAGTCAAGGCTATTGGCATGCAATTAGCGCCGGAGAAATTTAAAGCTCTCTATGCTGAGCAGAAACGTCAATCATGGAGTTCATTCTCTGACATTGCTGCCGGCGGTCTTGCTCTGGCAAGCGAAGTTGGCGTCTATGCTCTAGCGGCGAAATTTAAACTTGGCGCTGGTGCGGGCCATGCTTTAGGAACTGGTACAGCGTTCGTAACCGCCACTAGTGGTCGCGCGTTGCTCATGCGTTACGGCACCGGTGAGTGGGAAAATCCAGGTGAGAGTGCTGCTCACGGTCTTGGTGTAACTGCTCTGGTGTCAGGCACTAAGTATGCTCATATGGGCTTGTCTCGTGCGTTCAGCACCAAAGGCGTTCAAGCATTCGAAGAAATGTCGGTGGCCACTCGTCGCTTTGGTAATCAGTACGAAGGCACCATGGGTCAATTCCAACAGAAGTTAGTCAAAGAGGGCTTCAAGAAAGAAGCTGACGCAATCGGCAAGAGTGGATTTGCTGACAAGAAAATTGCTGAACTGACCGATGATCAGCTAAAAACTATATTCCCTAAAGGTGAAAGCACCAACGGCATTGCTGTTATCTCCAAACTAGAGGCTAACTCCACCAAGGAATTCCAGGCCATTGTCGGTTTGGAAAAACAACAAATACACACTGTAGGTGATCTGAAAAACGCCGTGGAAAAAGGCTTACAGCGAAACAAAGATTTCGTAGCTGCCGCCAAGGCTGCCGGAGTTCCGGATAAAGCAACTTATCGCGAAGCTATGGAATTTATGTCTAAGGCTGGCGATCAACGTTACAGCAGCGCTGCCAAAATCACTGACGAACTCAAAGCACTAGAGAACGGCTTCAGACAATCAGCGTTGCCTAAGGTAGCCAACGTGCCTGTGGTCGGTAAAGTTGTACCTACTTCAAAAGTCGGCACCGTAGGCGAGCTGGAAGCATACATTGGCAAGGCAACACCTGAGAGTGAAATGGAGCGTCTGTTCCCTGCTCTCAAGGGCAAACCAGAAGCCATGACTCTGCGCGAAGTAGAAGTGACGACCAAAGAAATGTTCGGCAATTTGAAATCAGCCTGGAAACCTTCTAAGAATTCTGAAGGCTGGAAAAAGGTTGGCGAGATTGACCCTGCCGCAGCTCAATTACGCGATGGCCTCACTAAAGGTCAGTTTGTTAAAAAACACTTGATCGACGATCGTTTCTACAGTGGTCGACTGACTGTGCCTAAAGGTGATCCTGTACTCGCTAATGCGCAAAAAGTTGCCGGTAATTTTGAGCGCCGCGAAGATTTGATGTACTTTGGCTCATATGTGGTCGGCGCCACAGGCTACCGATCTATCACCGGTGTTTACGACAAAATGGGCAAAGGTGTCGACACCCAAGGCAATCCTAAAAAATACACACTGGGTGAGGCACTGACCGAGGCTAACTTCGGCTCAACCAATCCGAGCGTGACCGACATTCTGTTTAACGAAACTGTGAAGGAAGGTTTGCTTGCTGGTTTCATCTTGAAGGGTGCCTTCAAGCCTGGAACGGCCGAAGCAAATGCTTCGGGCATCAGACAAGCGCTTGGACTGGCCAAAGTTGGCGCCGGAACCTTCGGCAAAGGTGCCTTAATGATGGCGCCAAATGTAACCACGCTCTACGATGGGGTCACTGCTCAACAAACGCTGCGGCCTAAGTTTGAGAATGCCGATAAGCCTTTGACAGACTATAACTATGACCTACTGGAAACTCCAGAACCTGCGGCTGAAACTCCGGTGGTGGTTCCTGAGCCAAAAAAAGAGGGTGGTGAAACTACAGTGGTGACACCTGAGGTCAAACAGCCTACTCCCAAGGTTGTAGAAGGTGAATCGGCAAAGGTTCCTAATCCTAACGAGGATCCGTAACCACTTCAGCTTAAATCGCTTGACAACAAAGGCGCCGTCTCAGATGGCGCCTTTGTTTTGCGCCTTTTAATTTTTGAATTTATCGGTCTTTTTTGACTAAGCATGTCGAGAAATGGGCACAATTCGTATAGTGCATGTTACTGAGAGCAACAAAGCTTGCTAGCCAGTATCTGACTAAGGGGAAACGTTCATGACTGAGACCAGAAAAGCTACCGCAGTTACTGATAGTTCTGCTGGAAAGAAAACGGACCCTACTGACGCCAGTACTAAACTGAGCGCAGAAGCCAACGACAAAACTGTGGCACAAAAGCCTGCAGAGGTCTCAGATAAGGTAAAAGAGGCGGCTGAGAATAAAGCCAAAGAGTCATTTGGCCATCACAATGCTGCCCGCACCGCCTACACTGAAATGGACGGTTATCTAACGGCTAAAACGCCATTGACTGATAAAGTCACTGTCACCGGTGCTGATGGCAAAGCACGCGAAATTACAGTTGGCGATCGTCTTAAAGAACTTAAGCACACAATCAATAAAGAAGCTAATGGAGCCGTTTTTGAAGCCTCGAAAATCGATCAGAAAGTTGTTTCCACTTTACTAACAAATACTTTAATCGAACGTAACACGCTGGCTAAAGATCTGGGTCTCAACTCTAATAAACTCAGCGTTGAAAGTATCAGTCGTGCCATTGCGCAGACTGGTGATGCTACACGTTTAGCTAAGTTGCAAGAGTTGTCGCAGAGCCAGATTCAAGTTGATCACTATAAAACACTTGAAAATTTGCCTGCTTATACAAAACTGGTTTATGCGCAGTACAAAGGCTCGGGCTATACCAACGAAAACACACCAGTAGAGCGCGACGCTAAAGGCCAACTCAAAGTTGATCAGCGCGATGTTTTGGACGCCATGAGTTTGCTTTCTGAGGCTGGTGCTAATAATCCAGATCTGCGCAATCATGATCTTTATTTGCAAGCTGTGAATAAAGTATTTCCGCGCATAGAAAATAGTTCTGAAAAAATCAAAACCATTACCACTGAAATGGAAAATGCCATGAAGTTCGGTAAGGAAGGTAACATTGCCGAACAAGAGCGTTCGCTTAAGGCTGCTATTGCTCAGGCTGACAAAGTCAATGTTCCGGTGCTGGCACAGCTGGTTAAAGATCCAAATTTCCAGGGGCGGCAAACTGATGCCGTTTTGAGTGAAATGGCAAACTCGGTAGTAATGGCTACCACCGCCAGATTGCAATACGCTCAATTTTTGGCTGAGCGTGGTCGTTTTGGTGAAGCACAAGTGCAAACCTTGCGTGTTAAAGCTGAATGTCCAGATGTTATGTACAACTTGACTCCAGACGGCAAATTGCAAATCGGCCCTGATGGCAAGCCACTTTATAATAATAGTCGTTTCGTTCAACTAGACAAACTTGATCAACAAGTTACTCAATCGTCGACTTTTGATCCAAATAAATTGAATGCCGACATGCAAAAGTTCAACAACCAAATTCGCAGCTTGCAGGGTGAAGAAACTGATGGCAATAAAGAAACCGCTACTTCTCCGGCTGACAAAGCAAAACACAATGCTCAAGTGCAAGCCAATCTGCGCAATCTGAGTTCATCAATGAATGGCCAAATTACCACTCAAAAGCAACAGCTGAACGCCGACAAAGTGGCTCTAGATGCCGAAAAGCTCAGATTGACTAATGATCTCAAAGCATTGCCGACCAAAGATGTGATTACTGAAGATGCTAGAAAAATCGAACAAGCTCGCATTGAACGTCAAATAGCAATCATTGATTTGCAAGAAAAAGAGTTAGAAGGCCAAATCAAAGTTAATACTCAGAACGGTCAACTGGTGAAGTTGCTCGAAGCTAGCTATGACCTGGCAAGAATCGATCGTTCGGCTGCTAATGCCAAACTGGCTGAAATTGAAAAAGGCGATCCTGAGTTTCTCAAAGCGCACAAAGAAACCATCGATGCCATGAAGAAAGCTGCTGAAGAGCCTGGCTGGTGGGATAGATGGGGCAAGAAAGCACTAGTGGTGTTGGCTGTAGCTGGTGGCGTAGCTGCCGGCATATGGCTTGGACCTGGTTGTATTGCATCTGGCGCTGCCGCGGGTACTGCCGCAGCTGGTGCTCTCGGTCTGGGTGTGGTGGGCACAGGTGCACTGGCGACGGCCGGCGCGGTTACTTATGGGCTAGCACTGACAGGTGCGGTAGCCACGGCCGGTGGCTTGACCGTCGGCGGGGTAGGCGAAGTCGCGAGACGGACCGGTGGTGCCGACATTAACACGTCGTTTAAAAACAACTTTAAAGATGGTTTTATGGCATCAGGCGAGGGCTGTTTGTGGACTGTTATTCCTGGTGCTCCTGGAGCAGCCAGCAAAGCAGTGCTTAATTCCGCTCGTCTGACTGAGGCTATTGCTACTGCTTCTACTGCGACTAAAATTGCCGGCAAAGTGACCAGTGCAGTGACTTTTGGTGTCGTCACTAAAGCCGGTCAAGATGGTATCGCAATGGTTACCGATCAGACCACTCCTGAAATGAGAGCACAGATGCCTGCCACCAGTGGTGGTGAAAAAGTATGGAACTACAGCAAAGATGTAGCCGTCAACAGCGCGCTTTCATTTCTGGGCGCGCTCACTTCGTGGAAACCCATCGCGGGCGTCTTTGAAGGTGCTGGTATGTCAGCAGCCAGAGTGCCTTACGCTGTTAATGCAGTGTTCACTCAAAGTGTAATACAGGGTATTGGATCTTACAGAGATTTTAACGAAGTCAAGCTTCAGGGTGCTGACTGGCAAGGTTATAAAAATTCTTCCGCTGTCTTTGCACCATGGGGCCCGCAAGCTGATGACCCGGGCAACACACTGTTGCAAGCCACCCGTGTTAACCTTGGTTGGAATAACATTACTGGTGGCACCGTCTCGGATTATGTAAATGAAGTCAACAGACGTCCGCAAGCGAATACAGTGGTAAGTACAAAATCATCGTTTGACGATGCGTATCGAATTGCTGTAAAACGGGAACAAGAGCGGCAAGAACTAGGAAAATAGTCCTGGATACGTTGTTCGAACTACCCTAAAAGTCGGTGCATGCAGTTATCGGTCATTATTCCAGCGTATAACGAAGACCGACGTCTTCCAGGCACTTTAGCGTCTGTCTATCGCTATCTTCAGCAGTCGGCCATAAGCTTTGAAATCATTGTTGTCGACGATGGTTCGTACGACAACACTGCTGCTTTTGTGCAAGATTTTGCATCTCTTTATCCTGGCGTCAGGCTGCTTTCTTATTCACCCAATCGAGGCAAAGGGCACGCTGTTCGCACAGGCATGTTGGCTGCCGCGGGTGACTATTTGCTCATGAACGACGCTGACGGCAGCTCACCGATTGAAGAAGTGAAACGCTTGCTTAGCTGTGCCGAAGAGGGCTATGACGTTGTCTTCGGCTCACGTGCTGAAGCCGATGATTCTGCCGTAGTTAAAGCTCGGCTGCACCGTAAATATATCGGCAATGCTTTTAATTTGATTGTGCAAAAACTTATTTTGCCGGGCATTAAAGATACCCAGTGCGGTTTCAAACTTTTCAGCAAAGTTGCCGGTCATGATATTTTTTCAGTTTCAAAACAAAACGGCTATGCATTTGATGTTGAAGTGCTTTATATTGCCCGCCTGCGTGGCTATAAAATGCACGAAGTGGCTATAAACTGGGCCAATGTGGAAGGATCTAAAGTCAACGTTTTTCTTGACTCACCGCGCATGTTGTTAGAAGTTTTACGCATCACATGTGGTGCCTGGCTTGGTCATTATAAACGTCTCATTGGCACTACAGGCAGTGCTAAAATTAGCAACGTGATTGAAAAACCGGACCTCTAAAATCGAGCTCTAAAACTAGTGGGCGTTGGCTGCCGCAAGCGCTGCCACTATTTCGCCGTGAATTTTGCCGTTGCTGGCCAGAATATGGCCGCTGGTCATATCTAGTGGGCCGTTTTCTAGATCGGTTACGGAGCCGCCAGCTTCGCGGACAATTAAACTACCTGCAGCTACGTCCCAGGCTGACAGCTTGCGCTCCCAAAATCCGTCGAGGCGACCGCAGGCGACAAAAGATAGATCGAGAGCCGCTGAGCCATCACGGCGCACTCCATGGCAAATACTGGTAATCTGCTTGAAGCTGTCCATGTTGTTGTAGACGTTATTGACTGTGTCTGGCGGAAATCCGGTAGCGAGTAAACTATTGTCAAGGGAGGCGTTTTTTGAGACGTGAATGGCTTCGTCATTCAAAAATGCGCCTTGTCCCAGGCTGGCTCGAAAAAGTTCGCCAGACTCGCCACTCATAGGGTTGAAAACTACACCGTGAGTGAGCTCGCCGTCCTCTTCTACACCAATGGAGACACAAAAGAATGGATAGCTGTGGGTGTAATTTGTGGTGCCGTCAAGAGGATCGATGATCCAGCGCCGCTTGGTTGCAGCGTCACCTTTGCCGCTGGTGACGCCGCCCTCTTCAGCTAAAAACCCGTCTTGAGGAAAAGCTTTGCTGATGATTTTTATAATCAGCTCTTCTGATGCTTTATCGACGTCAGTAACCAAATTGTAGGCACTTTTATAGTCAACTGTCTTGATTTTGCCCACCCGGCTTTTTAATAATTCGCCGCCGGCTCTTGCTGCGGCCAGAGCTACTTCTAGAACGTTAGACAAGTAATTATCTCCAGTGTAAGGTGCACGATAGCCTACCGGCGATTTGAGTTTACTCTAAAGCTCTGAATAAAGACTTGTTTAGCGAAAACCAGGGTATTTATTGACGACTGAGCATCATCGCCTCTATTCTCTGTTATGCAAACTAAATATGTAATGCGCGTGTGTATTGCGCAGAGGATCATCGTGAAACTTGGCAACCTGATTTCCACAGAAATTATTAAGCGCAAGTAGCAGGCGAGGGTTGTTCAATTACCACCGCCAGCAGTTCTGTTGGCGGTTTTTGTTTTTAATATCAGAAAAATTGTAGGTCGCAAGTGAACGAGAAGAAAAAATACCCGGTTAATTTGCCCGCTACCGACTTTCCGATGAAAGCCAATAGCAGCGTGAGAGAAGTGGAGATTCAAAAATTCTGGGAAGACAAACGCGTCTATGAACTCAATCTGGAAAAGCGCGCCGGCTCAGAAAAGTTTGTGCTGCACGACGGCCCGCCTTATTTGAGCTCAAGCAAAATTCACATAGGCACTGCCCTCAATAAAATCCTCAAAGACATCGTCACCAAATACAAATCTCTCCACGGATTTTATTCTCCTTACGTGCCTGGTTACGACAGTCACGGCCTGCCTATTGAAAATGCCGCTCTCAAAGATGTGAAAGGCGGCCGCGCTGCCATAACTCCAGTAGAGTTGCGCAAAAAATGTCGCGAATTTGCGCTGTCAAATTTGAAAGGTCAGGAAGAAAATTTTAAACGGCTGGGTGTCTGGGGTGATTGGGCAAATCCGTACATCACCTTAGATCAACATTTTGAAGCCAGACAAATACGTGTGTTCGGCAAAATGGTTACCAATGGTTATCTCTACAAAGGGCTAAAGCCAGTTTACTGGTGCCCTACGTGCGAAACCGCTCTGGCTGAAGCCGAAGTCGAATATGCCGATCATAAATCTGATTCTATCTACGTCAAGTTTGCTGTGCCTGACAGTGAGCGCGGTCGCATGCCTGATTTCATTTCCGCCAGCAACAACGGTCTAGCTTCTAAGCCATTGTCATTTGTGATCTGGACCACCACTCCCTGGACACTACCTGCCAATCTGGCTGTGGCGCTGCATCCTGACTTTGTTTATGAGTTTTTGCAGACAGAAGAGCATGGCATTCTAGTGGTGGCACAAAGCCTCAAAGATGCATTTTTGCTGGCTGTGGGAATAGAGCCGGCTCAAATAAAACTCTTGGGCACCGCTACTGGTAAAGAGCTCGAATTAATCGAAGCCAGGCATCCTTTTGTGGACAGAAACAGCCGAGTGATCTTGGGCAATCACGTCACTAGCGAAGCTGGTACTGGCGTAGTTCACACTGCACCAGGTCACGGTCCGGAAGACTTTGAAGTAGGCAAGCTTTATCAACTGGGCGTGCTTTCTCCGGTTGACGGCCGCGGCATATTCACCGTGGAAGGTGGCAAGTTCGAAGGTCAGCATTATGGCAAAGCTAATCCGCTGATCGTGGAGCATCTAAAAGAAGTTGGGGCTTTGCTTAAGCATCAAACTTTTTCACATAGCTATCCTCACTGCTGGCGTTGCAAAAATCCACTGATATACCGAGCCACAGAACAGTGGTTCGCTTCAGTCGAAGGCTTCCGGGCAAAAGCGCTTGAGTGCATCGACCAGGTAGAATGGCTGCCAAATTCAGGGCGCAATCGCATTTTTAATATGGTGCAAAACCGCTCTGACTGGTGCATCAGCAGGCAGCGCGCCTGGGGTGTGCCCATACCTGTGTTTTATTGCCGCAAATGCAATGAGCCATTGATGAATGAAGAAAGTATCGAGTCTGTAGCAAAAGTCTTTGACGCCGAAGGCTCCGACAGCTGGTGGGAAAAAACACCACAAGAATTTCTTGGCGACATGAAATGCGGCAAGTGTTCATCATCTGATTTTGTACGTGAGACCGACATTATGGATGTCTGGTTTGACTCGGGCGTCACTCACGCTGCTGTGCTCGACGCGCGCCCTGAGCTGCGCGGCACGCCATGCGAATTATATCTGGAAGGATCTGACCAGCACCGCGGCTGGTTCCAGTCGTCGCTTCTAACGAGCGTCGCCATTCATGGCCGCGCTCCTTACAAAACTGTGCTCACACATGGTTTTGTAGTAGATGAGAACGGCCGTAAAATGTCTAAGTCGGTGGGCAACGTTGTTGACCCTGATGAAGTGATTAAACAATATGGCGCAGACGTGTTGCGTCTCTGGGTAGCCTCTGTCAATTACACTGACGACATTCCAATCGGCAAAAATATGCTTGCTCAGCTGGCCGAAGTTTATCGCAAGCTGCGCAATACAGCGAGGTTCTTGCTCGGTAACCTGCATGATTTTGACCCGGCCGACTGCGTGCCTTTGAGTGAGCTTTCTTCACTAGATCGTTATTTGTTGCACCGCCTCAACGAACTTGTTGAAGAAGTGACGCGAGATTTTGATCGTTTTGAATTTTTCAAATACTATCAATTGTTGCAAAATTTCTGCGTGGTCGAACTTTCATCGTTTTACTTTGATATCGCCAAAGATATTCTCTACACTTCATCGACTAAGTCGCTCAAGCGCCGTTCTATTCAAACGGTTCTAACACACATGTTGCAAGCCCTGGTGCGATTACTCGCGCCGGTGACCCCGCACATGGCCGAAGACATCTGGCAGCATATGAGCGAGCCTATGAGAGCCTTTGGGGGTGGTCATCAAAGCGTGCTGTTGACTGATTTTCCGAAACCAGACAAATCGTTTGACGATCAAGTGCAAGCTGAATTTTGGGATCAGCTTATCGCCGTTCGCATTACTGTAAACAAAGCTCTTGAGCAAGCTCGTGCGGCTAAGAAAATCGGCGGCTCGCTGGAAGCAAAAGTTGAGCTAGCCTTTGATGATGCTGAACTGGCTAAGAAAGTAGACTCACTGGGTTCTGACCTACCCGGTTTCTTCATCACCTCACAAGCAGTCATTGGTCTCACGTCTAGCGCCGAGGCCCTGGCCGCCATTCAAGAAAATGGTATCAGTGTCAAAGTAATACCAGCCTCAGGCACCAAGTGCGCCCGCTGCTGGAAATTTACTGAGGAAGTAGGGTCAGGCCTGCTGCCTGACTTGTGCTTGCCTTGTAATGAAGTGATGGCCGAGTGGAGCGTGGAAGCGGTCTAAAGAGTCCATTTATTTCTGCGCTCAGTTAAATCCAGACTATTGTGTCAAATATCTGTTTGATGGCAGGAAGTTGCCTAGTAAACACGTCTGCAGGGGCTTTGAAAAAGACCTGCTGAACAACCGTGCCATCGCCGCTGGCATTGATTAAAATTTCATAGTTCAAAGACTGGCTCTTCATCCACGCTCCTTGGACGATCAAGACGATGCGGCCATTCAGATTGCTCGTCACGATCGACTGCAATAAAAATTTCTCTGCATACGAAAAATCGGCCAGTACACTCTTGAGGCTATCCAGGTTATCTAAAGACAATATTTGTTCTTTTTGCAAACACTGCTCAAGCACGCGGCCCTCACTGTGAGATATGGGCTTGCCGCGATAATAAAATCCGATTTGAGTCGCAACATCGTCTGAATTTGTAAAAACCACGAGGTCTTCTTCACAGTTTTGCTCGTTGACTTTTATCCAGTTCTGAGGCAAAGAAATTTCTTTGATTTGCCCTATAGAAAATTTCTGACTTGATTCGACTGTCTTCATTCAATTCCGCTCCAGTTGTGCATAGAGTTGTAGAGTTCTTGTACGGATATTCTGGTGTCTTGACCGGTCAGTTGATTTTGTCGCACATTGTCGGCCTGCCTTCCCCAGGTATTCATGACAGTTACTTTAGAGCGATTAGTGTCAATGATTGGTTTGCCACTACTAATATCGTGAATTATACTGCCGTCTTGATAGCGCAAATAAACCACCTCAATTTCTTTGATCATAATGGCATGGCCCCTTCTGTCCAAGCCTTTTGGTGTGGCACCACCGGCACCTCCTGCTTCGCCTCTCCCTGATAATTCCCAGAATGGACTGTTACGGACGTCAATGGCTGCAATCGGATGGACACCCTGATTTAAGGTATCGACCATAGATTCGGCTAGAATGGCGGGATTGTGTATTGGCTGATTGTTGAATGCAATTGGAGCGTCGCCACTGGCTTTATAAAGAAATTTTTGCTCCTGGCCGGTTACTTTCTTGAACATGCTTTCGTATTGTTCCTCCTTCCCAATACGGGGACTGTGAGCTTTTTCAAAAATGTCGCCGTGTTTGAACAACACTGTTTTGTTGTCTTGATCTACCAGAGCCTCATGACCGCCTCTATTTTTGAAAATGAAGCCATCGGCATTGTCCTTAAGGTGAGTGTTAACGATCACTTGCTGAAATATCTGGCTGGCCCAGCTTCGGTGGCTGTCGTCTACTCTTTTGTAGGGGCGCGGTAATCCACGTAAAAGGACTCTATCGGCTTCATCATCAAACTTAATTGCATTGATTTCAATTGCATCCACCACTGTTCCGTCGGAAGCCACATACTTGCCGGTAGTGACAGAGTCGGCAACCAGGCGTAAATATTCTTTGGGATGCTCATTAATGATCTTCTTTTCCAGCGAGGCGAGAGCACAAGTCGGTCGTTGACCTTGATCAACAAATCGGTAATCGAGCGTTTGTTGCAATGCTTGTTGAGCAATAACAGCACGTTCGGCCGATTTGAGCACCGACTTAGGATCGTCGGCCAGCATCCTGTTTATTTGATGCAGTACTTCTCCTTGTTGTTCATTTGTCAGTCGGCTAGCTTTTAACTCCCTGAGTAAACCTCTAAAGCTCGGCAAGTCATCGGGATGAATTTGAATTTCTGCCAACTGATTGACCTTAAATTCTTCAATGCGCAAATCAATTTTGCTGGTGGTAAATCGTGCACCTTTCAAACTATTGACTATGGCGAGATCGCCAGTACCGTCTGGCCGATAGTATTGCTCAATTCTGCCGCCGGAATTCAGATGCTTGCTCAAATGGAGCGTGCCATCTTTGGCTACTGTCCATTCACCATAAGTACTGTCGTAGGACTCGTTGCCAAACCAAACTCGACTGATTTTTTCGTTATTGTATTCATATTTATATTCGGAACCCTTCGCGTCGACCATACGAGTTATGCGGCCACCTTCTTCTGTAATTTTTGCACCGGAATAATCTGTAATTATTTTGGAGCCGTTAGGATATTCTTCTACCAGACCTCTATTGTCGCGATAGCGCAAAGTGCCTTCGTTTGTGCGCACCATGGCAGCTGTATATTCTTTCTCTGAGCCTACCAGTGCTTTCTTCAGTCGTCCCCATCTGGTTAACTCGGGCGAAACTACATCGTTCACTTCGCGGTACATATTTGACAGATCTAGGTGTGTAGTGGGACCCAGCCTGATTTCATCACCTGGCAGCACGTGTACTTCTGCTCCCGGAGTGATACGAACATACTCGGTACTGCCCTGTCTTCTGATAAATGTGCCGTTGGTGGACGCCTGTAGCGGCTCTTCGTAGATGTAAGTGCGACCGCTACGGTCGAGCCCGACACTCAGGTGCTTACTTGAAATGGTTAGATCTGCCGAGTCAATATCACCACGACCAATTAGTTTGCGTTGACCAGGGGCAAGGTTCACTTCAGTGTTGCCAATTTTAAAATTGGCCTGGGTTAACTCGCTAAGATCTAGATTTGATTCTCCAGAATAGCCAAGTCTGACTTGATCACCGTAGTTGATAATCACACCGCCGTGACTAGCATCTTTTGGCAAGGTCGAAATTTTGCTCCACTCTTTACTGCCTTTAAGCTTGATAAACGTATGGTCGGTATTGCTGAGATTTGTAGCGATATAAGGCTTGCCTTGCGCGTTCAGACCTACATGCACTTGACCGTAAGGGTTATAACTAGCGTTGTCCTTTGTTGCGCTTCCTACTTGGCGGCGTCCAATCTCTACCGTAGGGCCGTCAGGTAGAAGGGTAAATTCCTGCCTGCCAAGGCGCAAATATTTTGCATTTTTAGGAATTGCATTGCCGACCAGGTCAGTTGGCAAATGGAAGTTGATATCAGTAATAGTATGGTCGAAGGCACCATCTTCAACTTCTGGCTTGTCCGTGGTTGACGTTTTGTTGATCGGTGCAGCGTCTATCGTGTCTGTTTCTGCGATGCGATCGTCTTTGGCAAGCTTGAGGGTTTTACCCTCTGGTACTACTTCGCGCTGGCCGTCGGCATGCTGAATTGTGGTGCCTTCACCGGCAATGAAAGTGTCTCCATCGCGGCCAAGGGAGCCAATCATTTTTTTACCGCCCACCGCTGCTCTGAAACTGAAGTGAAACATGGTCACGCCGGCAACCGTCGACACGCTAGAATTACCAAGCCTCTCGAGAAGCGTTTCAGGCGATTCTAAACCCACTGCTGTTGATAATATTTGTTTGCCGCTATCTCCGATTTGAGCTGCGGCTACATTTTTGACATAGCTTTCGGTCTCATTGACAAGCTTGTTGCGGAGGCCTTTGGTTACATCATTTTTTAACTGGTTGCGAATAGTCTGCTCTACAAGGGCACGGTCGACACCTTCACCAGCTACTTTTTCAGCCAACGCTGTGATTTGTTTTTCACCGATTATCGCTCCTTCGCGACTGACTTGCGACAAACCGTTTTTCAGTATTTCTTCTGAACCCTCCTTGAAGAGTTTGGCTGTGGATTGTTCGATCAGTAGTTTCTTGGCTGTTTGTTGCGCGAGCGCTTCACCGACTTTGATACCCTTAAGGCCCAGTGCTTCTGGCCCTAAGAACGATAGCACTGCTGTGCTGCCGCCTTCAAACCCTTGTTTGAAAATGTTTTTTGCTGAACTGTCGAAATCGCTGCCCTGTATAGATTTCTTCACTGCAATTTTGTACACGGCGCCACCCGCACCAATGGCGGTAAGCAATGCCAGGCTGGTACCGCCGGTGAAGCAAGCACCGCCTATGGCCGCCACCGTAATGGTTGCGTCCACAAAAGCATCGGCAAACTCTCCTTTAGAATCAATGTACCCTTTTTGCGCAGCAGAAAAATTGCGCACGGCATCATCAAATTGCTTCCTTTTTTCTGGGCTAAGTTTGTCAATTTCATCTGCGTGTTCAACAACAAATTTATTCAGTTTTTCCTGACTGGCATCCGCTGACACTCTGCTGTAATCCCACACCTGCTTCAAGATCGGATCCCAGTCGCTTGTGTGGCTATCTACTGAGCGTTGCGAATCAAGCGCAATTTGACGCACATCAATATCTGTTGGTGAAAGTAATTCGCGAAAACGCCATTTGTCGTCTTCATCAACTTTATCGATGACGTCTGCTGTAATTAAGCGGTGATACTTAGTGAAATATTCATTGGCTAAACCTTGTCTTTCTTCAGCCGGCATGCGGGACAATTTTTCTTTCATTTCACTTTGCTCGCCGCCCATTTTTAAAGCAAACATTCTAAAGCGGTCGGCTTCGGTGAGCATACCGGTAGTGCCGTCTTTGTTTTTCTGCGCCAGGGCTTGCAGAATCACTTCTCTCTCGCCTGCTTCTCCGAGCACTGCGTCCTGAAATTTCTTGCCGGCCTCGTCTGGATTTTTATTGAGCAACATCTGTTTTTCTGCTTCAGGTGCTCGCAGAATAATATTGACTCTTTCCAGCTTATCGGCGGTCAGCAAGATTTTAGTATCAAGAGGAACGTGGCCATCTTCAAACATTGCTTTAGCATATTGATTGCGAGTGGCGTCCGATCCTTCGACCATTTTTTCGCCAGTTTTGGTACCGAAATACCTCGGCCCGTGCCCTGACTTTTCTACAGCGCTGTTAAATGCATTGTGGAACCAGAGATTGAGGTTTTTATCCGCATCATTTTGAGGATTTTTCAATCTCTCTTTTAATGTCGGGTCATCTCTAAACGCTTTTTCCATATGATCGAAGGTGGTGGCGGGATTGCTTACAGTTACCCCGTCAATCAGTACCTGAACTGTAGAGTTTGTTTTTCCCGGCTCTGTTTGAGCTATTTGCGAAAGAATATATCGCTCTTGTTGATAGGGGAAAAACTTGTCGATTTTGTCTTTAAAACCGTCCTTATTTGTCAAATAGCGTTGTCTTTCGTCGGTAGACATTGATTCGATGGCGGCCATTTTAGAATTGGCGTCAGTACTGCCCAGAAGATGCTGTTCCAGATCTCTATTTCCAACTGTTTTGGAAATCTCATAGCTTTCAGCTGCAAGTTTTGTGTTAAGCATTTTCATCACATCTTCCCGATGTGAGTCAGGGAAAGTTTGCAGTCCTTTATCAATTACTTGCAGCTCTTCTTTGTGCTCGCGCAAATATTGCCAATCTTCTTTGCTCATATTCTCAACTGAGCCGAACAGTTTGTTTTGATCAGTTGCCGCCCCCAGGCCGGTGATCCACCAACCCTCATAACGCGATGACAGCGCGTTGGTTAAAACACTCTGGCGATTGCGAATTTGAGCTTCCCATTGGGCCACTTCTCTTTCGCTGCCAGCACCCCTCAACCCACTGTCAACTGCGTTGTAAAAGTTCAAGGCGCGCTGGTCTTCAACTGTGGTGGGCGTTTGATTACTCGCTTTAAGTTGCTCGCCCCTTTCAAAATCTTTACGGTCTTGATCGGAAGCATTACTCATGGTGCGCGAAATATCTTCTTTATTGGTGTGATACCAGTGGGTATCACCCAGGGCGATGGTTGCAAGACTGACGCAACCTCTTTCTAGATAATCTTTCGAAATTTGCGCGTCAGCACTGTTAAGGCCTTCATCGTCAGTGTGAGCCGCATCGATTTTTTTGTAGCCGTCTTGAGCCTTGAATTGTTCTCTGGCTGTAGAAGAGGCATTTTTCATCAACTCATTAAAAAGGTCAGGCCGACGTTCCTTCAAACTGTATTCGGAGAGTCGCAATGTGTCTGCATCAGTTCTATTCTCTTTGCCTTTAAAATAGACTTTTAGCAATTCTTTGGTCTGAGTTGAAATGCTATCGCTGTTGAGCAGGTCACTCTCCAAATCACGGCCGTAATCGAGCGAATATTTGTCTTTAACAGTTTTGAATTGTTCTGTATTCAGCGAGCTGATCGAGTCTCGAATTTGTCTTTCCGAGCGCATCTGTCCATCGCTGATTTCTGGTGCGAAACCTAAGGTCTTGCTTATATCCCAGGGCTTTATTTCGTCAAGTTTAGCTTTGGCCTGGTGGATTTGACCGGTAAAATCGACTACGCCATCTTTTCGCTTTAGTAATGCTTCGCACTGGGCCGCATCTGATTTGTATAGTTTGGCATCGAGGTCAGTCTGCAGATCTTTATTGTAAAACTCCTTGTAAGAGAGTTTTACCTGCTGTCTTTCTGCTTCGCTCATGGGCTCAAGTATGTCGCTCAGTTTTTTGATATCAGTAGTTGCATAAATTGAATGAGCGGCTGTGTCCATGGCCGCCTTATTTACTGGAGTATCTTTTTTTGACTCCAAATTGGCAGGTTTGTCGGTTGTGGCATCAAGAATTTTTGTTTCGCCACTGAGATATTCGAGCTTGGTGGTGGCAGCTTGTGTAATGGTCAGTGTGCCGTCGGCTGCATTGACAGCGACTTTCATAGTGCGCTCCGCTAAGCCGTCGGCTTTCCAATTCTTCCCATCAGTGCTGTTCCATTGGTTACTTTGATCATCGGTAAAACTGTTTAATTCAGTCCCGTTGTAGCCGAAAGTCTGCTTTATGCCGCCGGCAGAAGTGGCTTCCTTTATTTTTCCAGCTTCGGTTTTGATATTTGAGAGTTTTTCGATCTTTGAATTTGCTTCTACATTGGCAAAAGTTCCATCCTCAGGATTAACAACGGCGCGCATGATTCGTGCTTTCTCTCCAGGACACTCCCATTTGCTTCCATCGGTACTGGACCATTTGTTGCCGTTCTCTGTGAATGAATTTAATTCGCCATTGTCGTTGTACGTAAATTCTCTTTTTTGACCGTTGCTGTCTTGAGTTTCACTGACACGACCGTGATTGTCTTTGGCTATGGTAGAACCATCATTATTCTTGATGGTGATTGGTTGAACATCAGAGTTTTTTTGTCTTAGGAGCTCGGCTGCTTCTTTTTGTTTTTCAATTGCTTCTTTTTCGCGAGCTTCTTTTAAAGCGCGCTCTTGTGCTTTTTTCAGCACTTCTTCTTCATGACGTTTACGTTCAAGCTCAAGTTGATGCTGTTTCTCTACAGCGTTCTGTTTGCTGTCTTTAGTTTCTAGATTGTTTTTTTCTTTCGAACCCATCACCCTTACTCCTGAATACAGTTTGATTTCTGCCAATCGCTGCTCAGGCAGCTTTGTTTCCATATGCTGGGGTGAGTGCAATGGGAATATTCAATTTTGCGCCGCTGGTGATCAAATCAGCATCCTTTATTTGGTTATGTGCCATTAATATCAACGCAGTTTGACGTACTGATTGATAGTTGACGGCGACACGAGCATCTACTTTTTTAAGCTCGAGAAGCAAGTCGGTTACTACAGCTGTAATTGTATCTCCAGAGCGAAATTCATAGCAGACTGAACCATCACTATCTGTATGAAAGCGACGACTGTGGTTAATGTTGCCCCAGTATTCCGCCTTTTCAGTGTTTTTATTTGGCTGACTCTGCTCGTGCCGGGCCTGGCGTTCTCTGTTCTGTCTACTTACCCGGGATACTAGCGCTTGCAGCGACGCCAGAGATGGCAGCAATTCGACTGCATCGTGATTACTTGCAGCGACTACTTGTGCGTTAGCCTCACAACTGGTCGAAAACACATCTATTAGAGAGCTGCCGGTGGCATCAAATAGATCGAAATTGGGCAACATTGGCCGCCTCCATCAAGAAAAGTTTGGTAAGTGCTGCCGAGGCAACAATCGGATGTTAAGAGAATGATGTTGCCGAAACGTTGACGGCCTTTATCAACACAGCCATTAACAACTCGGCAACAGCTAAAGCGTTTAATTGCCTCAATGACCGATTGGTTGAGGAGAATTGAACATGGGCAGCGATCGTAGACCTTTAGACAAACAAGATGCCGTTAAGGATCCAGAGCCAAGCTTGAATATATTAGATATTTATGGCGGCGATAAGTCTTACGCTCCATCTGATCTGTTTAAGAGATCAAAAGCGCTCGACTTTTTACCAAAAATTGAAATTGGCAACCCTATCGTCAGCACTGCCAATACTGACTACGGTCAAATTAAAGTTGATAGCGCGGGTAAAGCCAGTCTGTCTATAAATGATCGGCAAGTATTTTCTTACGGTCCTTCAGACAGCAAAGAAAAATTTGTCTGGTCAGGCGACCGCCTTGAGTCAATCACATTTGCCGATGGCACGGCCTTAAAGTACAACGCCAATAGCCAGAAATGGCAGACGTATAACGAAGTGGGCATGCCGATTGCGGTGAACGGCAAAGTACAAACTGTGAACGGCCATAACGCCACGTTTAGCGATGGGGCTTTTCAGCGAACTGTGGCCATTGACGGTGAAGTGACCATGAAAAAACTCTATGATCAGTTTACTCAGTTCAAGCAAGACACAGATAAGGCAAAAGCATTTTTGACGCCAGAGCAAAGAGAAAATCTCTTTAAAATGGAGACTCTTAATGAGAGCAGTGAGAACTGTGCTTATTATTGCTCTAAAGGTTACCCCACTGTAGGCATTGGGTTCATGCTGGAAAGACCGGATGCGCGGGCCAAAATTGAAGGCCTGGGCGTTGATTATGATTTGATGGTCAAATCGGCCAGCAAAAACTATAAAGGGCCAAAGCCTGAACTTTCAGATGAACAAATTAAAGTGCTTTTTGACGGTGACATAGCGCAAACAGTAATGGAGGCACGCGCTATTTATCCAAATTTTGACAGCATGCCGAAAAGTGCACAGATTGTCGCTGTAGACCTGACTTTTAATATGGGAGCAGGCAAATTACAAGAGTTCAGTACTTTTAATGGCCTAATGAGAAATGGCAATTTTGACGCCGCCGCTGGTGCCCTTGAAAGAACCGCTTATTATGATCAAGTCGGTGACCGAGCCAAGCGCAACGTGGCTGCACTGCGCCAGAGTACAAAATAATCCAGTGCTTCCACAGCCATGGCAGGCTTTTTTCTTTTGGCATAAAGCAAACCTAGCTGACGATAAATATCGCCGGTCTCTCGCTCAGGATGTTTATATAGATATTCTTGAACGTCGGCCAAGTCAAGTTCAAATTGGCCCATGCGCTCATAAGCCTGAGAACGCACTACCAGCGCGTGATGACGCGCTGAAGGCTTGAGTTTCATGGCCATGGTGAAATACTTGATCGCCTGGTCGTCTTCCATCATGTCGACGTCGATCGAGCCATGAAGCAATGCTGATTCGAAGTGGTCAGGTTCGAGCTTCATGGATTTATGGATCAAGCTAAACGCTTCTTAGATTTTGCCTTCTGCCTTCAAAGCGGAAGCGCGGTCGAAATAAACTTTCCATTCAACTTTGCCTGGCAGTTCTTTACTCTCTACTGTTGAAGTCAATGCGCTTACAGATACACAAAAGAAAAAGAACAAGCGGCGTTTCATCATCTACGTCTTGCAGAATGCTGACTTATAGAATAACACTGGCTTGTTCTTCTCTATTGCTTGGCTGTTTCGACGGTTCAATATCAGATTATTGATTTGGCCTGCCTACTCCCTGGGCCCCACTACCACCTTCAGTTGGACCCTGCCGGCCTGGCTCACCCACAACAGCTTCAGCGGCAGCGCCCCCAGAAACCCTTGTCGATTTGATTCGAACTGTCTTTTGCTCATACCAGGTTTTGGTGCGTTTCGAGTCAAAGGTATCGTCTAACGCGGCCACATCTATGATTTTGGCTGAACGACCAGCGGCAAAATTGCGAATGTCGTGAGCGCTTAACGCCCCATCATTGCCACTGGCCTGGTCGATAAGACTAAAGTTGCTTAGAATATAGCTAACTTTGTCTTGCTCATCTTTTTTCATGCCGCCTTTTTTCATGCGCTCGTTCAGTTCGTTGACAGTGAGATCGTCTTTTTTGTCTGTATTGGCACTATTGTATGCAGTATCGAGTTTGGTGCCGCTGAGGCCAGTGAGTACTTTGCGCTCTTGCATTAGCGTTGCCTTCTGAGTCTGCAGCGCTGCTAAATCTTTAATAGTAATGTCTTTGCCGTCCTCGGCGATGAGTTCGCGATTGTTCAAAAGAGTGGTAGCAACTTTCGCCAGCCTTTTGTCTTTGCTTGTAGCTGCCTGTGCCAGCTCTTCTCTATCAAGTTTCCCGTCGGCATTGATGATGTCTAGTTTACCGAACTGAGAGAGAGACTCGCCGATAAAGTCGCCCTGGGTGACAATTACTTTCTCTCTTTTAATCAGGCGTTTCTGCACTTCATCTTGTACAGCGCTCGAAAGTGGCTCTGATTCCATATTAGAGAGAGCGTAATTGCTGTTGTACATGTCGCTAGACTTTGAGTCTGCCAGTTCCCGATTAGCCATTTCATTTCTCCGTGAGCCTATGCCTTCAATCTATTGCAGAAGTGTTGCCGAGTTGTTTATTGATTGGTCGGCTTTTTTACATTGGCTATTTGGCTGATTTCTGCCTGATTTCTGCCTGATTTCTGCCT
>CASBPX010000227.1 GCA_949127735.1 Candidatus Obscuribacterales bacterium
GTGTCATTCTCTGACACAAGCAACAGACTGCCACCGGCGCCATTGGTTCCAAAATTGCCGTTGAGTTGTTATTTTTCTAAATTCAAAGAAAATCTTTAAAAGAAATGGAACTAATGGGGGGCGCGCGCTGTCTTAAGATCTGTACATTCCTGAAGTGCAAGAAATAATGAGACGCCGAACCGTTATCGACAAAATAATTCAATTCGGATTTTAAGCTTTCGCATAAGCGCACAGGAAATTAAGAGCAGGGCTAATGCCCTGCTCTCTTACTATTGAAAAAAATAAGTTCGAACGTATTTTTTCCTAACCGCGACGTCTAACTTGCACTTGCACAAAATGATCTTTGCGATCGGCTGAAAGCGGCAAGCTCTCGCCACAGTCGATGCCATCCAAGTTAATGATCACGTCGCGCTCAAGCTGATCGTGTTGACTGACAGTAATATGGAATACAGTTTCGCGATAGCGGTAATGCAATTTATAAGAATTCCAGTCTACAGGCAAACAAGGCGTGAAGTAGAGTTTGTCTATATCTAGTCTGACGCCTAATAGCGACTCAACTAATAAGCGATAGAACCAGCCGGCCGAGCCCGTGTACCAGGTCCAGCCACCACGGCCGGTGTGCGGCGCCACACCATATACATCAGCGGCAATGACGTAAGGCTCAGCTTTATAGATAGCGACTTTTTCAGGAGAGTTACCGTGATTAACGGGATTGATCATGGTGGTCAATTCCCAGGCCAGCCTGCTGTCGCCCAGTTTGGCGAAAGCCATAGCCGCCCAGACGGCGCTGTGAGTATATTGTCCACCGTTCTCGCGCACACCAGGCACATACCCTTTAATATAACCAGGGTTAAGTGTGCCTTGGTCGAATGGTGGGTCTAAAAGTTGAATCAATGCATGGTCTCGGCGCACCAGGCGTTTATTCAAACTACCCATGGCTTGCTTACAGCGGGCATGATCACCGCCTCCGGAGAGCACTGACCAGCTTTGAGCAATTGAGTCAATCTGGCATTCGCTGCCCGTGGATGTACCCAGCGGCGTGCCGTCGTCAAAGTAAGCACGGCGATACCATTCGCCGTCCCAGCCATGTAAGGCCACGTTTTCTTTGAGCTTTGCAGCCTCGGCGGCGCACAAATCTACAGTTTCTTGATCTTCGCGTTTAGCCGCCAATTCTGAGAAGCGACATAAGACATCATAAAGGAAGAAGGCCAGCCAGATACTTTCGCCCTTACCGTGTTCGCCAACCAGGTTCATGCCGTCGTTCCAGTCTCCGGCACCAATCAAAGGCAGGCCATGCTCGCCCATGCGCAAACCATGTTTAATTGCCCGCAGACAATGCTCATATAAAGATGCGCTTTGATCTGAAATCTGCGGCTGATCATAATACGATTCTTCGTCGGCATTAACCAGGCGTCCGCTTAAGAATGAAACTTTTTCGTCGAGGATACCAGTGTCGCCAGTGCAAGTAACATATCGGTGAGCAGCAAAAGGCAGCCACAAATAATCATCTGAACAATGGGTGCGCACACCGCGGCCGGTGGGAGGATGCCACCAGTGTTGCGCGTCGCCTTCAACAAACTGGCGCGAAGCACACTTGAGCAACTGGTCACGCAATATCAACGGCTCGCAGTGCACCAGGGCCATGCAATCTTGCAACTGGTCTCTAAAACCAAAGGCACCGCCCGATTGATAATAACCAGTTCTACCCCAGATGCGACAGCCGATAGTTTGATACAACAACCAACCATTGACGAGCATGTTGATAGATGCATCTGGAGTTTCTACATTGACTGCGCCTAAAGTATGCTTCCAATAATGGCAAATATTTTCGTAGGCATCACGTTTAGCGGCCAGGCCGCGGAAGCGATTGATAATGCCGCGGGCATGATTGATGTCGTTACCCACACCGAGTCTGAAAACAATTTCGCGCTCTTCGCCATCAGCCAACTCAAATGGAATTTGAATTGCTGCACAGGGATCAAGTCCTGCCCCGAATTTGCCCGACAGGCGCACGCGTCTCATAGCCGCAGGTGAAGTGAGACTGCCATTGCGACCTAAAAATTCAGTGCGATCGCCTGTAATTGTGCGTGTGGTATCACTGACATCAAAGAAAGCGACTCGGCCTGCAAATTCAGCGTTGTAGGCATTGCGAGCCAGGAGCGCTCCTGTTTTGGCATCAAGTTCGGTGGCTACGTGCATACTGGTTTTTGATTTTAAATCGCCCAATATCCATTCTACATAACCGGTTGCTGAAAGTTTTCTCAGCCGCCCGGAGCGATTTTTTACCTTCAGCACTGAAAATTTGACATTGTCATCTAAAGCAACGAAAACCAGAAGTTCAGATTCGATACCAGATTCGGTGTGCTCAAAAACGCTGTAACCAAAACCGTGACGGCTGGTATATGGCGTGGAACCCCGCGCCGGCAGGGGAGATGGCGACCAGAAGTTTGCAGTTTCTTCGTCTCTGATATAGAAAGCTTCACCGCTGGAATCGCAAACCGGATCGTTATTCCATGGAGTCAATCGAAATTCGTGTGCATTTTCCGCCCAGGTATAAACTGAACCACTTTCTGTCACCACTGTGCCGAAATTACGATTCGCCAATACGTTTGACCAGGGTGCCGGTGTCACTTGGTTGGCATCAGTAGAAATTACATACTCACGGCCGTCACTGGTGAAGCCTCCCAGACCATTAACAAGAATCAAATCGGATCTAAGCTCACTTAAACCCTTCGCCACTTCAGGCTTATAAATACGTGTGGCAACAAGCCGCGGCGGCCGTTTATCACGCAAGCCATAACCAGCCACTTGTTCGAGCAAACTGCCTTTCGAGTCGGTGATGATTACCCGCGCTACAGCTTGAAATAAAATTCTGTCTTCAGCCGATACTTGTTCTGCCGGACGCACATGAATGCCACCAGGGCCATCGGTCATAGTCGCTTCCAAACCAGAAGCAATGATGCCGACAATTTCTTCTTGTAATACCTGCCTGTAACTAGCCTGGTCCTCATTCCAGATAACCAGATCACAAGTTAGCCCTTTCAATCGCCAGTAGGCATGCGCTTGCACTAGCTGGCGCACCAGTTCGCTATTAGCTTGCTCTTTGATCTGCAAAAGCACAATAGGCAAGTCGCCTGAAACCGTATAACCCCACAAAGCTGACTGGCCGCGGGTGTTCTTTAAAATAATATCGGCATCAGCCCGCAGCGCTTTGCTTGGGTAAATAATCGAACTGGCGAGACGATTATAAAGTTGTGCGTCACCTTCATTAGCATTAAGCTGTCTTAAAACAACCTGACCGTGAGTCCAGGCCAGATCGAAAACGCGCTCGGCCAGGCCGCGGTCGCGATATTTATCAACAAGTGCCAGGCAGCCTTCTTTGGTCTCATGAATACCAGAGACAATATTAATAGTGACACTGGCTTCCGCTTCAATAGTAATTCGATGGCGCATGGAAACGATAGGGTCGAGGACACTACCTTCGGTATTAGACAATGACGAAAGTCGCTTCATCGCCAGTGGATCGGCCACAGTATTACCGCGACCGATAAAGCGCGATCGATCAGTTTCGTAAGAGACTTCACCAGATTCTGCACCGTGAACAGCCATGAGGTGGAACATGTAAGGAATGGCTTCATTTTCAGAGCGCGCACGACGGTGGCAGAGAATTGCCTGGCGCTCTTTGTCGATTTCGGTTTGCACAAATAAATTGCTGAAAGTTGTGTGAGCAAGATCGGCATTTTGTGATGTAATTACCACTTCGCCATAGCTCGTAATATCAATTACTCTTCTCATACGCGAACGATTGGTGAGTAGCACTCGCCTCACTTCAACGTCGTCTTCTGGCGATACTACAATTTCGCAATGCGTATCAAAGTCGCGGTCACGGCGTTTGAATTCTACTTTTGTTTCCGAGAAAATTGCCTCGAAACTATCCGCCATTTCTAAAGTGGGCTGATAGGTGGTGGAGAAGAAGTCACCACTTTCGCGATCGCGCACATAGCAGAAACTGCCAAAGTTGTCGGCGGTAGTGTCTTCACGCCAACGCGTAATAGCCATGTCTTTCCATCTGGAATAGCCACCACCAGAATTGGTCACCATTACATGATAGCGACCGTTCGATAGGAGCTGCAACTCTGGCGTCGGAGTGTCTGGGCTGGTGAGAATGCGCAGGGATGATTCTGAATTATCAGGGGTGGTGCGCAAGTCGGCAATTTCTGACGTCATCGATTGCACAGGCCTGACCTTTGGCACTCTCTCTTGTAGCAACAGTTCGGTGGCCTGAAAAGATGGGTCGGCCATAAAGCGTTTTTGCATAGGCATATCAAGCAAATGATAGGCCATGGAAAGCAGGCTCATACCAAGGTGGTGCACCATAAACGATTTGACAATCACATAGGTCTGACCGCGAGGCACACGGGCGGCGGTGTAATCAACCGCCTCGTAAAATCCATATTTACCTGAAAATCCGCTAGCATGCATTTTTTGCAGATTGGCCACAGATTCTTCCGGTGCCACCATTAGCCCCATGACGCAAGCATAAGGAGCAATGACCAAATCTTCGACTAAACCGCGTTTCAAACCAAGACCGGGCACACCAAACGCTCTATATTGATAATTGAGGTGCACGTCCACACTGTTGTATCCAGACTCTGAAACACCCCAGGGCACACCGCGCTGCCTGCCGTATTCAATTTGTCTGGCCACACAAACACGATAAGTTTGCGCTAAAAGAGTGTCGTCATATGATGGCATCACCAGCAGTGGCATCAGGTACTCGAACATTGAGCCGCTCCAGGAGAACAAAACTGATTCTCCAGCAGCACGAGTAAGCAGGCGACCGAGTGAGAACCAGCTTTCTTTAGGTAGTTGTCCTTGAGCTATGGCGACAAAATTACCTAGCCTGGCTTCTGAGGCAAGCAAATCATAGAAACTGGCGTCGAGTCTGTGGTCTTCTACGTTGTATCCAATAGAGAGCAGGCGACGCCTTTCATCATAAAGAAAATCAAATGGAATCTGCGCCAGTTTACCCACCGACGAGGCCAAATTTTCAATTGTGATAATCAGTTCTTGCGCGCGTACACTGGCTTGCCGCACCAGTTCGAGAACGTTATCGATTTTGTCTCGATCTATATCTGCATCTGCCAGTTGACCAAGAGTGGCAAGATCAACTTGCTCTACCAGGTCGTCATAACCCGCAAGCAGTCGTAGTGTTGGAACGCTGTCGAGCACCGGCAACAAAGGCAACAGTTTGGTCAGCGCTTCTTCTTGCACCCAGGGGGTAAGCAAATTCAGTTCGTTTAAAGCCGACTGGCATTGCTCCAGCAAAGCGCTAGACCAAATTTCCATTTCAATGGAGCTATCGGTACGCACTCTGGGATCGCACATCAGAATTAAGCCCGCATTAAAGCTTATGGCCGCTTTTTCCAAACCTAGTAGGTCGGTGCGCATGGAAGAGAGGTTAGTAGCCGGTTTGCGCCGCACTCCCTCTAACATGGTCTCAAAACTATTTAATTGATTGGCGTTATTACCGAGCGCCAATTTAAGCAGTCGGCAAGTATCGGCGATAGCGTCAAAAAGATGTGGTGGCAACACCGGACATTCCACCAGACCGATTAAGCCTGGTCTGAGAGTCAATAAGTGCCCAGCCAGATTGCCGCTGTCAACAGTGGAAACATAACGCGGATACAGCGGTGCCAAACTGATGGTGTCATACCAGTTATAAAAGTGCCCGCGATACTTCTCCAGCCGATTGAGAGTAGTGAGAGTCGAGTGCGTGCGTTCAATTAATTCGGTAGCGTGAATATAGCCAAAATCGTATGCAGCAAGATTAGCTAGCAAAGCCATACCAATGTTGGTGGGGGAAGTGCGGTGCGCGGTGCGCTCCACCGGCTCTTCTTGATAATTATCCGGTGGCAACCAATTATCTTCAGGCCCTACAAGTGCTTTGAAAAATTGCCAGGTTTTGCGTGCCATCTGGCGCAAAAATAAATTTTGCTCTAGAGTAAGCTCAGCCACCACTACTGGTGATGATCGGCTGAACCAGCAGGCCACCGCCGGTGAAACCAACCAGAAGAGCAGCACCGGCATGGCATAGGCCAGTGTTTTTTGATCATTGACAAACAAATAGCTCAAACATGCTAGCGCTAAAGCCGGGCCAATCCACATCGATCGGAAAAACGAGACCACGTTACTACTGACACTGGTTTCGCCTGCCGTGCGCCATTCGAGCAATTTGCGGTGAGTCAAATACATGCGAAAAAGTGTGCGCGACACAGCCGATAAGCTATAGAAAGCTTCATAAGGCAAACATATAAGGGAGAAAAGCACCTGAGCAAAATGCACACGCCAAGAATCGGCCACAGTGGTTAAATGCTGTGTGAGCTCAAGCTCTTCTGGCTTGCGAATTAATTCGCTAAACACCGACACTGCCGCCGGCAAAAACATCATAGCGACTAGCAATATAGTCCAGAAGGCATGGGGGACAAGCACTGTCCATCCAAGTATGAAAAGGGCTACTTGTGCCGCTGCCACCAAACTGCGGCGCAAATTATCAAATATTTTCCAGCGTGAAAGTAAAGACAATGGCTTGCCTCTGCGCTGATCACCGTTTCTAGAAAAAGGCAAGAGCCAGGGCAATAACTGCCAGTCACCGCGAATCCAACGGGAGCGTCTGGCCACGTCAAAGCTATAACTGGTGGGATATTCTTCGTAAAGCTGAGCGTCGCTGAGCAAACCAGACCTGACGTAACAGCCTTCAAGAAGGTCATGACTTAAAATTTGATTTTCGCAAAAGCGATCGCGCAGAGCGCGTTCAAAGGCATCAATTTCGTAAATACCCTTGCCGACAAACGATCCTTCATGGAATAAGTCTTGGTAGACATCAGATACGGTGCGCGTGTATGGGTCAATACCAACACCAGCACCATAAAGTTTAGCGTAAGGCGAACGGTGAGTGAGAGGCGAAAGGCTGACGTCAACTCGCGGTTGCAAAATACCGTAGCCCTCTACCACTCGCTGCTTAGCTTCGTCGTAGCGAGCACGATTGAGCGGGTGGGCAATGGCACCGACAAATTGCTTAGCAGCTTCAAGTGGCAACTGTGTATCGGCGTCAAGTGTAATGACGTAGCGCACATCATTAAGTGTTGCCAGGTCGCCAACCACTTTAGAGAAATGATTTTTCCCGCCGCGTAACAGGCAGTTGAGGTCGCCCAGTTTGCCGCGCTTGCGCTCGTGCCCCATCCATATACTATCAAGAGAGTTCCAGAGACGGGGGCGGTGAAAGAGATAAAATACATCTTTACCGTCGCCATATTTGATATTCAGCTCTTGCACACGTTTAGCCACAAGATTGACCAGCTGTACGTCTTGAGGCTGCGTTTGGTTAACGGAGTCAGTAAAATCAGTGAGCAAGGCGAAGAAAACATTGTCGTCCTGGTTGGCCAGATATCTAACTTCTAATGCCTCCACCATATCTTCAACGCCATTTAAGCTACTGAGCATGGTTGGCACCACTACCAGTGCCGAATCTTCCACAGGTATACCCTTGGAATAATCCATTTTAGGCAGAGGATATGCTTTAGCAAAAGTAGTGGAAAGCCAGTTAACCAGAGCAACAGCAAACTGACTGGCAGCCAACAACAGTAGAAAAATGATGCCGGCCCAGGCCGCTTTTGGCAGATGATTTAATTGATAAAAGCGCCAGACCGAAACTATGGTAACCGACAAAGTGATGATGGCCATGGTGCCAAAATAGATTATCTGCGGATAGCGTTTAGCCGCCCGACGAAAGTGATCTACAAAAGAAAGGTCAACTTCGACGATTTTTTCTAACTGCGGATAACCTTTGTCGACTAGATAATATCCAACATGACTGAGCTGCGGGCCACTATTGGCTTGAGAGGCCTCACGGGCGCGACTAATAGCTTGTCTGGCCACTTCGCCTTCAGACAAGTGCGTCAACTTGGCTAATTTTTCCACCACATGGCGATAGTGATCGCGGGTGGCAAAATCCATCCGGGTATAAATCCCTTCCGGATCTTCGCGTAAAATTTGTTCAACCAAGCTATGGCTTTCAACAAAGTCACGCCAGTTGAAAGATGCCAGCGAACGCAAGCTGGTAATAGTGTTGGAAATCGAAACTTGATCTTGAGCCTGCAACTGGCTTTCAGCTTGTACCAACTGCTCTGTGGTTAAGCCAACCTCCGATAACCATTGTTCAATCCATGAAATCGGCAGGGCCAGAGCGGGCCCCTGACCACGTAATAATCTGGTCAATTCTGCAACAAAAGCGCTGGCTCGTGGCGGTCCTGAGCGAGCCATGTCGGCCAAAGTGAGAATTAAATTCTTTGGATCTTTTTCAGCCGTCTCGATCATTTGAGCCGCCCAGCTCACAGCAAAATCTCTTTCCTGGCTATCTGAAGCAATGCGAGCGGCTACTCGCCGTAAGTTTTCAATTAACGCCATGCGCAACATAATGGGAATGGCCCAGAGTTCGCCCAGAGTTAGCGGTGTAATAGTTTGATAAGCAGTGATCAGGCGACTGAGACTTTCAGCATCTAATCTGCCATCACCGTGCGATATGATTTCAAGAGCAACATCATAAACGCGAGGAAAATTAGCGTTTATGCCTCCAAGCAAGCGAGGCAATTGACGGCTGTATCCTTTCGGCAAGTGGCTTTTGGCAATGCGCACTTGTTCTTCAACCAGATAAAAGTTATCAAGCAGCCATTCACCAGCTGGGCTGACACGGCTATTGGCTTTAACTGTAACCGTGAGGATGCGCACGGCTTGCAGCAAAATTTCTTCATTCTCTGCCAGTCTATCGAGCAGGCGGTCTCCGCCTGTGCCTGAACCCAGCACGTGCTGGCGGGCAAGGGCATAACCGTGTTGCTCCATCTGCCCGACACTAAACAACTCGGCCCGCAAAGGGGTATCCCCTATGGCCTTTTGTTCAGGTAACTCATATGTCGAAATGGCCAAGGACTACCTCTTGACGCGCTCTGCCTATTTTGCCCAGGCAACGCACTCCAGACGCCACCTTTTTACGGTGGCAAGACATAGACCATAGCACGCCGTGGAAGTTCCTCCCGCCAAGCCGCCTTAGCTTGCTAAGCAAAGAATAATTTGTTCACAGAAAGAAACTTTTCGCCGCGAGGTCAGTCGAAAGGAGTGCTTATCGGCAAACTAAGAGAATTAAATAAAAACTTCAAATAGAAATTCGATCCTGATATCACTATCCATAAATAAGTTTTGAATAAATAGTCTTTGAATTGCGCATATATACAGCTAACGCACCACATTTGGTGCCCAAACAGCCCAACGGAGAAAACTCATGCAATCATCTAGTACCAAATGGCTATGCACAGCTCTGTCAGCATTAGCCTTAACAGCTCTGGCTCAAGCCCCAAGTATTGCCAAAGACCCAGCTGTGATCGGTAAAGGATCCACCTCTGACAAGCTCGATATCGTCAATGAGCTGAAGAGACGTGGCTCTTTCCACAAAACTCTCGAAGGCCTTTCCATTGCCTATAATATGGATAACCAGTTGAAAGGAAGAGGACCGTTCACTTTCTTTGCACCAGACGACAAAGCCTGGGGCAAAATGCCAGGTGAAGACCAGACTTCACTCTTTGGCAATCCTAAACGCGTGTCTGAAGTACTGAGCTATCACGTTCTCAAAGGCCAAAGAATCAACTCTGACGCCATCGCAATGCAAAAGACATTACAACCAATGGACCTCAAACACAAAATCACTGTCTCAAGCAGAGATAAAAACAGCAAAAAAGAACTTTATGTAGATAAGGCTCGTATTAAAGAGGCCGATATTCAGTGCTCTAACGGTGTGATTCACATCATTGATCAGCCTATTATGCCAATACTCGCAGAGTAATATTGCAATCGAAAATTTGCCGCTTCAATTTGCTCTGAAAGCTGCATTAGAAAAGGAACTTGCGGTTATCGCCAGTTCCTTTTTATTTTTATGTACGTTTATTCTTGACACCAAGCACGAGATGCCTGACCGTCCAGCTAAGCTGCAATAATAGGCAGGTGATCTGGATCTCAGTGAGGCGAATTGTCACAAAGTGTCAACAAGAAAACTGCCTACGCTCTGGCTATTGCCGGGTGTCTGTTTTTGCTCACGATGGCGACTACCGGTTGGGCCATCGAACAACTGCTTGCGGCACAGCACTGGGTCTCTCATAGCCACAAGGTCATTAGCGGTTACAAAGAACTGCTGCGTGTCTGCCTCGACTGCGAAACTGCTCAACGAGGATACATGGCCAGTGGTGATGCCAATTTTCTGGAGCCTCTCAACAAATCACTCCAGTCGGTAAGCAAAATTGCTGATCAATTACAAAGTTTGACAGCCGATGACGACGTCGAGACTGCGCGCATGCAGAAAATCAGAGGCGAAGTCGAAAACAAACTTGATTTTATCGATACGGTCATTAAAACTTATTCGAATTCGCCTGAAGCGGCCATAGCTATAGTCAAAACCTATAAAGGCAAACGCCTAATGGATAAAATTCGCGCTTTGATTGCTGATTCAGAAATGTGGCAAAGGCAGCTGCTGAAGAAACGCGAAGCGGCAGTGGCGTCCTTGCAAATTTTAGTAGGCTTTTTGATTGTCGTCTTTACCTTACTGGAAGCAGCATCACTTATTTACACTTACAAACTCAATAACGCATTTTCTGAAGACCAAAGAAAGCGCACAGATGCTCTCGAAGCCGAAATAAAATTGCGCCTGGCCACAGAACAGTCTTTGCGTGAAACCAGCCAATATTTAGCGCGCTCTAATCAGGATCTGCAACAATTTGCCTACGTCGCCTCGCACGATTTGCAAGAACCACTACGGGCAGTGCAGGGTTTTACAACCTTATTGGCCAAAACTTACAAGGGTCAACTAAGCGAGCAAGCAGACGGCTGGATTGACCAAACAGTCTCAGGCGTTGACCGTATGCGCACCTTGATTAACGGCTTGCTGCAATATGCTCGAGTAGAATCGCGCGGCGCTCAAATGGAAGCAATTGACTTGAACGCAGTAATCAAAGATGCTCTCCAAGATTTGAGCCTGCTTATTGATGAAACGGCAGCAGAAATTAAAGTCGATCAGTCTCTACCTACGGTGCAAGGTGACGCCAGCCAACTACGCCTACTTTTTGTCAATCTAATTAATAACGCAATAAAATACCGCGGTGATAAAACTCCAAAAGTAGAAATTAGCGCCTTACAAATTACGCCGAACTGGCAAATTTGCGTTGAAGACAACGGTATCGGTTTTGACATGCAACATCAAGAAAAAATATTTGTGATCTTCCAACGCCTCCATTCTCGCAATCAATATGAAGGCACGGGCATTGGCCTGGCGCTATGTCGGCGCATTGTGGAAAGGCATCGCGGCACTATAACCGCAATTTCAACTGTTGGAAGTGGTTCGAAATTTATGATTAAATTGCCCATCAACACCGGCGCCATCAGTACACGAAGAGTCGAGGAGATAGTAGCGTAATGAATGTCAAAGATATTCAGATTTTGATGGTAGAAGATAGTCCATCAGACGCAGAACTGGCAGTGGAAGCCTTCAAACAAAGCCGTGTAGTCAATACATTGACGATCATCGATAATGGCGGCGATGCCATGGAATATTTACAGAGGAAAGGCAAATACTGCGATGCTCAGTTGCCCGATTTGATCTTACTCGACTTAAATTTGCCCGTCAAAAATGGTCACACAGTCCTTGCAGAAATCAAGCAAGACCCCCTACTTAAGCGAATTCCTGTGATTATATTGACCACATCAGAAAGTGAAAGAGACGTGCTCGAGTCGTACAATTTGCAAGCCAGCGCCTACATCACTAAACCTGTGGACTTTGACAAGTTCATAACTATAGTCAAAGATATTCAACACTTTTATTTTGTTGTCGCCACGACTCCACCTAATGGTGGTCGGAATGACTGATATCAAGCCAACTTCTGTTTTGCTGGTGGAAGATAGTCCTTCAGATGCCATGCTCATGACACAGATGCTTTTGGAAGTGGTTGAATTTCCTCACACTATAGATCACGCGCAAACTCTAGATGAAGCAATTACAAAACATGGCCAAGAAACACACGAGTGTATTATTCTTGATCTGAATTTGCCTGACTCTAATGGCCTCTCCACCTATCTGAAGATGAGAGTTCAGGCCAGTAACACGCCCATTATCATTGTCACCGGAATGGACGATCGCGATCTTCTGGCCGAAGCATTACAAAACGGTGCCGACAACTATCTCATTAAAGATAAGGCTGACGGCAGCAGAATTGCAATTGCAATTCTTTCTTCCATTCGCAATCGCAGTCAGCGCTCGTAAAGTGGGCAAGCATTAATTTCTTTCGTAATTTGCCCATGAAGCAGTATTTTCCCCAATTGGCCCGCGCTGCCCCCGGCGTTAAACTAGCGCCACTAACGGGTGGTGAAGATGCCCCTTGTCTCCAAAAGTGCGTCCAGCGCTATTAATTCAAATAACAGCAACGGCACCGATGTGTCGACAGTGGAACTCCTTCAGGAGACAGCTCAGCACATTCCTGATGCCAGTGTCGCCTTTGCCAAAGAGCTTTATGAAAAACCAGCGGAAGCGCTGTTGCATGTCGGTACGACTTTAGTGACGTCAGCCGCTATGGGTGCGGCTTTAGGCTACGTGCTTCCTGCCAGAGGGCCGGCGGCTATGGTAATTGGTGCCGCATTTACTATACCGGTACTCGTGAGCGGCTACGGACGTGTCGAAGAAGCCCGCCAGCAAATTAGATCAGGCGTCAGCCTAGACGATGCTTCAAGGAAGTTAGCTGGCGAAGCCGTGGTCGGGAGCTTCGATTTAGGCATCAGTCTGGTGGGTGGCGTCGGCGGTACAGAACTAGGCTCCAAACTCGCCAGGCACGAATCTGCCATCGGCAGCTTTGGTCAAATCAGCCAGAAACTCATTCAAAAA
>CASBPX010000228.1 GCA_949127735.1 Candidatus Obscuribacterales bacterium
ATTGCCTTTAGGCCGCGTGCTTGTCTCTACGGGCTATTTAAAAGATCTGCAAGTCGACAGATTTGTAGCCGTGCAAAGACGTGCCCGAGCTGGTGGCTTATGTGTAGCTGACGCTCGCCGCATAGTTCAAGAGTTAGCCTGGGGAGCAGAGCATCTGCTGGTAGGCGAACCTGAAAGAGTAGAGGAACCACACAGCATTCTCATTACACTTTTGGCGAAGGCCGGAGTATTGACCAAAAATGAGATTCCATATGTGGTGCGCTCGAGCATTGAGGCTGACATGACCTGCGGGCGCATGTTGTTGATGCGCAGGCGTATCGCACCTGCATTTCATCGCCAGTGCATTGAACTATTAGTGCGTTATCGCCAGGGGCAATTGTCGTTCGCCAAAGCGGCCGACGAGTGCCGCAGGCTTTACCAGGGAGGCGCTTATGTTGATGACAAAAATCCGCCCGGTACCAGCGACAGTGCGCGCAAAATGGGACAACTCATGGTCAACGCCGGTTTTATTGACGAAACTGAACTTTACGACGCTCTCGAAATTAGTTTAAGTATGAATCGAAAGTTGGGAGAAGTATTGGTGGAAGCCGGTTTTGTCATGCAAGAAGCAGTAGAAATTTGTGTGGCCATGGTTAAACGCATAGTTGTCGGCGAAGTCGCGGCCACCGATGCCGCTAACTATTTACGCCAGCGCTTTGTTGCTCAGCCAAGACATTTTGGCGAGGTAGTTTAATTCTTACTTGGTTTTCTTGGGCGTCCCGTGATTCTTGTTCGCACCGCCGCAGCAGGTTGATTTGAAAGCTTTCTTTTTCACCTTGCCGGCAGCGGCGGCTACTCCAGTTTTGACTGGTGCCACAGTCTTGGACGGCTGCCACAGCCGATTGGCGCGATACTTTTTAATAGTTGCGCTGGGCTCATCAAAGGGATACTCTTTCTCAAAAATCACATCGATGGCTTGCTGAATTTGCTTCATCGTTTTACCTTCGCGTTTCATTTTAAGGGCAATCAGCGCTTCTTCCTGGCAGATGTGACAATCAACGCCGTGGTCGGTAGTGAAGCAGTCAAGCAAACTGCTGTGCTCATCGGTTAAATCGCAACCGCAATAGCAAAAGAGCTGAGCACAAATTTCAGGACAAAGTTTCGCTGCGGCATAACCGCTTTTAGCGTGACCAAAATATTTGTTCGGATCAAGTACGGGCTTCAGCACGCCAGTAATTGTTGTCGCTGGCGCTTCAACTGGAGTGGTGATTCCTGGCGCAGTTGACGAATTTGGTGAATTTTCAGCCGCCATAACTGGCAATAGCGTCTGGCAGGTCGCTGCCAGGGCTATCAATCCAAAACTCACAACTGTGTGCCATCGCTCACTAAGAAAAATACCTTTAAAGGTATTTTTCTTGAAAGTTATGCCACTGCCACGGGCTGCCGACATTGTTTAACTGGGCCTCAGAAACCACTTCATACTGAGAGGTGCGTAATAAAGTATAGATAATGCCGCCGATTATTGCTGCTATGTTGCGTTCTTCCCTCTATCAGGCGCCCTTTTGCCTGTTTTCCAAGAGGATTTGTTATGATCAGCCTTCAGCTATTCAAGTGTAATTAGAAACGCAAGAGAGTGTCAGCTTATGACCATGCAATATGACGTTGTAGTAATCGGTGGCGGTCATGCCGGCTGTGAAGCTGCTAATGCCAGTGCACGCATGGGTTTAAGCACCCTGCTTCTGGCGGTCAATCTTGACACTATTGGCGCCATGCCTTGCAATCCAGCTGTAGGTGGCCCGGGTAAAACTCATTTGGCCCGCGAAGTGGACGCCCTGGGCGGCGTCATGGGCGTAGCCACCGATGCTACTTATTTACAAATACGCATGCTCAATTCCAGTCGTGGGCCGGCGGTGCAGTCTTTGAGAGCTCAATCAGACAAGCGCGAATATTCCGCCTGGATGAAAGAGTACATGGAATCGCTGCCCAATCTCACTTTGAGACAGGGAATGGTGCAGAATTTGCTGTTGACTGACGGCAAAGTGTCGGGCATCGAGCTTGCCTTTGGTGATCGCATCAACTGCCGTGCGGCCGTGCTTTGCGCCGGTACATTTTTGGAAGGCACAATCTGGATTGGCAAAGAGACAATGCCAGCCGGTCGCGCCGGTGAGTTTCCAGCGGTGGGGCTTTCGGGTTTTTTGCGCGCTCTTGGCTTTACGACGGCCAGGCTCAAGACTGGTACTCCGCCTCGCATAGACGGCCGCACCATTGACTACAGTCAGTTGCCGGTAGTGCCTGGCGACGATCAACTGCAGTTCTTTTCTTTCCTTGATAATCGGCCAGTGCTGCCGCAAATCCCCTGTCATCAAACTCGTACTAATGAAAGAACCCACGAGCTAATTCGTGCTAACTTGCACCAATCTCCTATGTATTCAGGCATGATTCACGGCGTGGGGCCTCGTTATTGCCCGTCTATCGAAGACAAAGTGGTGCGCTTTGCCGACAAGGATAGCCACTCGCTTTTTCTTGAACCGGAGGGTCGCTCTACCTACGAAGTCTACTTGCAAGGCTGTTCTACCAGTCTGCCGGTGGCTGTGCAACATGATATCGTGCACTCTTTGCCTGGTCTCGAAAACGCTGCCATGGTGCGGCCCGCCTACGCGGTGGAATATGACTATTTGCCCGCCATTCAATTCAATCACGCTCTCATGGCTAAAGATTTGCCCGGATTTTTCGCTGCCGGTCAGATTCTTGGCACTTCAGGCTATGAAGAAGCTGCTGCTCAAGGCATCATGGCTGGTATCAACGCCGCACTTTATGCACTTGATAAAGATGCTTTCGAGCTGCCGCGTTCGAGCAGTTATACAGGCACCCTAATCGATGATCTAGTAACCAAAGAAATCGGCGAGCCCTATCGCATGATGACTTCGCGTTCTGAATATAGATTGCTTTTGCGTCAAGATAATGCCGACATGCGACTGACCCCGCTAGGGCGGCAAATTGGCATGGTAGACGACCATCGCTGGCGGCTCTTTGAGCACAAGCAAGAAGCCATAGGCACGGAGATGAAAAGGCTCAAGAACGTGCGCATTCACCCAAATGCCAGTTGGGAGGCAGCTCTTGCCCCTTATGACGAAACGATGAAACAGTCTGCGACCTTAGAAGAATTGCTGCGCAGGCCCAAGCTGCCATACAGTGTGATTGAGAATTTGGCTCCAGCACAAGATCCTGGTTTGCCAGAGAGCAAACCGTTTGAGTTTGCCCTGGAAGTTGAAACTGATATTAAATACGCTGGTTATATTGAACGTCAGCGGCTGCTCATTGCCCAGACTGAAAAGCTCGACGGATTCAAGCTTTCGCCCGACTTCAACTATCTGGCAGCAGACCACCTGTCTAAAGAGGCGCGCGAAAAACTTAATCGCATTCGCCCCACGACCCTTGGGCAAGCCTCGCGCATAGGGGGTGTGAGTCCGGCTGATATCTCTGTGCTGATGGTTATGCTCGAGCAAAAACGTCGCGCCGATAGTGGACGTAATGGGAATGGACGTACTGAAAGTGGACGCACCAAGGCTGGCGCTTCTGTTTAAGAGTTCTTCGCCTAAGTGTTTGCATGACGCGCCGCTAGCGGCCGCAATTTTGTTGCCACTATATCTGGTATCGCTGCTTGCTCCAGCTCAGGCTCAGCCAGCCGATATTTTCAAATTGACTGGCGGCATTACTCATAGCGAAAGACTAGATCCCATGCCTGAGCATGAGCGCATCGGCAGTTCCGCCAACCAAAATGCCGCGACCGCTACTAGCGCATTGCCGCCTGCGTCAATGAATAATCCGCCGCTTAATGCCCAACTTAATTCCCAAGTAAATACACACGTCAATACTGGCCTTAACTCAGCAGGCACATCAGGCTCCGTGCGCACTCCGGCTCTTCCTCAACTCAATCCGATTTACGCCACTCCACACATCGATGCCTGGCAAGGACAATACAAAAATCGTCTGCGCCAGCTGGCTCAGCAGAACGTGCATGCTACAGGCAGTGCCGCCAGGCGCAATCAAAAAGTGCAGATTAAAGTACCGCTGTGGTTGGCTGGCCAGTGGCAGCGCACTGAAACAAATGAAATTTCGCGCAAAGATCTTCCCAGTGGCAAGGCTTTAAAACCAGTAGGCAAGCAGCCCGCTATCGTCACCGATAATTTTGGCTTGTTCAAAGATAGACGCGGCAATGTTTTCATGATCGTACCGCTCGGAGCGGTTGGTGCCATCGACCGCGGCTTTGCCGTGGACTATCACCAGGTGAAAAAATACGATCTGGTTTTACTGGGCAAAAATTCTGCATTGGTAAAAGTGCAGGCCACCCACCGCGTAGTGGACAAGAAAGAGCAAAAAGTAATAGCCGCCTATCAAGATGAAGAGCTGACTACTTACACTCTCGTGCGCGATGGGCTGGTGAAAAATGAAAGTTCGGTCAAAGTTTTCGACCAAATGGGCAAGCCGAAATTACTCACGCGCGCGGTTTCTGTAGAACGCAGGGTAAAGAGAATATGACCGCTGCCGTAAGCACCGTTTTTTTGAGGCTGGAGAATAATTTGACAGCTGAATTGACAGGGTTAGAGGCCATAGATTTGTGCCTTGTAGAGGATTGGACGCTCACTCACTCCGATGAGCACCGCCGGCAGTGGATGCGCGACGCCGAGGGCGATTTGCACGCCAGTTGTTTGATGCTAATTCATCAGGCAGAGCCTCTGGAAGGACTTGATCTTGATGATTATGACGCAGTACGGCAGGCGGTGCTCGCCATCGCTCAGCAGGCGGATCAAACTATGGTCAGCCTCGAAATCTTAAAGGCCGCGGGGCAGCCCGCACTCTGGTACATACTCAAACAGAAGCAATCGGGCAGCGGTAATGTTTATTCAGGCTGCCTGCTTTTACCGTTAAGCGAAAGCTTCTACACAATGCAGGTGGTGTGCCTTGAAACCGGCATCACAGGCATTCGCGAAGCGATCATCATGGATCGTTTTATCGCTAAAGGCACAGCTATTAAAGATCTCTCCGAAGGTCAAAATAGCGAGGATGGTACTGCTAAGGCGCGTTACAGTTCTGACACCGATAGCCATGACAGCCAGTTTCCTAATCATCCGCTTTCGCGAGTACGCCGCTATTTCGCTGAAATTATTGGCGCCATGACACTAAAAAAATAGAGACTCAGGCGACAAGCGTGAGTCTCTATTGATTGCTTTGGTTGTGATTGTTTAGCTGGCGCGCAGCAGATCGCCCTGCTTTTTGCTGGCATCGCCGGCGGTGCTTACTTCTTCTATGGAATCAACCACTGCCACTGACTTTGCGCTGACTAGACTGGCTGGAGAGTAGATTTGATTGATGGCAGGCAAACTTTCGGTATATTCGCGAGCAGCTTGCATCATGCGATCGTGCGAGACCACATTCATTCTCGTGATCATGCCCACTTTATGCATTGCCACCATTACCCACCACGATAAGTCTAGTTCGTACCAGGCCATGCCGCTTTTTGCAGAACCGGGAGCCGCGTGGTGGTTGTTATGCCAACCTTCGCCCATAGCCAACAATCCAACCCACCAGACATTGACGCTATCGTCTTCTGCAGCGTAAGTCTTGTAGCCATATTCAGGCAAGTGGCAAAAAACATTGAGCATCAATGGAATTTGTTGTACGGCCAAACCAGCCAGCAGACTGGCTAGAGCAGGAACCCAACCGAAGGCGAGCAAGATTGCCCCGCGATAAACTAGATTCAAAACATAAGAAAGAGTGTGCGCCCGGCGCCAGTTGCCGCCCTGTTCGAGAAATGCGTAAATCGGATCATCAATCAGGTCTTTTGACTGTAATTTAGGATCAATATGAGGAGCGTATTCCATTTTTGCCAACCAACCCAGGTGGGCGTATTTAACGTCAAACCGCGGAGAGTGGGGGTCAAGCGGAGTATCTACGTGATGGTGATGAGCGCGGTGCATCGTGCTCCACCAGATAGGCGATCCTTCAAAGGCCAAATATCCGGGGAAAACCCAGAGATATTCTACCCATTTGGGGCAGGTGTACGATCTGTGTGAGAGTCCTCGGTGGTAGCCGATGGTGATGCCCATGGCGTGCCAGACGTAAAAGGCAACAAACAACAAAATGAATTCGATCAAGATATTTCCCTCAGAGCAGACCCTAATTTGCCACTATTGCTGGTGGCACCTTGCGGGCCTCTTAGTCAACCGACAGGCGATCGGAGATCACCTGTATAAAGCCGATTCAGGCCGCCCTCTGCGGATGTCCTGACTCTTCTCCGACTGCTCAACGAATTTGTCAACCCACTGGTCAGTCATTAGCAGATCCATAAACTGCTCAAGTGTTTCCGGTACTTCAGCCACCTGAAGCACTCTGCGTCCATCGTCGTCGGGCCCTGGATATTGGTTCCAGACCAGGCGGTCCAGTTCCATGCCCTTGCGATTATAGAAGCCCAGGAGAGCCAGTCCAATCTCTTTCGAAACGGTGGCTTTATCCTTGACTTGCCAATCTCGGAGAATCGTTCTGCCGATTCCCAACGAATAGTAAGCGCGCTCTTTTTCATATTTTGGTTCATCTATGAAAAAGGCCCATGTGGTTTCATCGACATTATCGATATGTGGCTCACATCTGATCTGAAACAGGCGACCGGTACTAGACGTTTGAGCTGTAGGACCGAAACCTGAACTCATCAAGTGAATCTCTAAAACCCGCAATACATGGGCGTTGAAGCTCAAACCCTTATTTTCAGCTTGAAGCTGCAAACGTTTTCGGTACTCTTCTGGAATACGCAGGCTTATATTCGTAGTTTTTTCAGCCATTTTGTAGTGCCGCGAATACTGTTTGTAGTTGCGTGATTACAATTTGTAGTCACTCGACTATCCTAGCACCTTGTGAACACATTAAAGAGGTTCGTAACGAGAGATTGCTGTTTTCAACTCTCTGGATCTCGAAAACCCTGATTTTATGGGGCTATTGACAGCGTGAATCGAGTCGACAGGTTTGCTAGTATTCCTTCAACCGTTAACGGTTGAAGCATCGCCACACCAATGCTCAACGGAGTTCGTCACAGGTATTATGCGCCTGTATAAATTAATACAGAAATGGCCTTTTTGGCGCCTCGATTTAGCTGCGTTTGCACTCAGTTGTCTGTTACTGCTCAACTCCTGCTCAGCAGTTTTAAAGAAGATTCCAGACTCTCCGTTGAAGATTTCGCCCAGTTTATATTTACGCTCTCACGCAACCGATCTTGTGAACTGGCAGCTCTGGAGTTCCGAGGCTCTTGCTCTGGCAAAAAAGGAAGATAAGCCAATTTTGTTGTCCATAGGATTTTCAGCATGCCACTGGTGTCATGTGATGCAAAGGCAATCGTTCAATGATGCCGAAACCGCAAAATATATGAATCGGCATTTTGTCAATGTTTTGCTTGATCGCGAAGAATATCCCGACGTCGATTTAAAGTACTCCGGCCAACTAGAGGCACTGTCGGTGCGCGTAGGATGGCCCATGACCATTTTTTTAAATCCGGATGGTACGGCATTTTTGCCGGTACTTATTTCCCTCCGGGAGATGCGAAAAGTGAGGGTTCATTTCGCTCTGTACTGGCAAAAGTTGTGAAACTTTGGCAAAATCGGCCACTAGTGAACAAAGCGGCCGCTGCTGTAGCTAGTGCTACTCTTAATTCTAACGGAAAAGCAACTGGCACCGCTTTAACATCGGGCAGTCTCGATTTTGCCGTCAGCCGTCAATAGATTAGTGGGTCGCATCGACACAAAGTATGGTGGTCTGAAGCAATCGCGGAAGTATCCAGTTCCGTGGGTTCTAGATTTGCTGCAACGTCTTTCCCATGGCCAATCTCCATCGGCGATTGTGGCGAAAAAATTTGTTACCACCACGCTTGATGCCATGGCTCTGGGGCAAATTTGCGATCAAGTTGGCGGCGGCTTTTTTCGCTATGCTACAAACGCGCAGTGGCGCCGCCCGCATTTTGAAAAAATGCTTAGTGACAACGCTCTGATTGCAAGCATTTATTTGCAGGTCGGCGCCGCGCAGAAAAATAGTTTTTGGCTGGCCACAGGCCGAAATACGGTAGATTTTATGCTGGCCGAACTCTGTCTTGCCGACGGTACCTTTGCCGGCAGTATTGATGCAGATAGTACGGAAGGGGAAGGGATGTTTTACATCTACAGCATGGCAGAGGCATGCGCCGCTTTGCCTGTAAAGTGGGCAGATCAATTTCTTTATTTTAGCAATTTTACTGAGAGTGGTAATTGCGTCAATGGTCGAAATTTACCGTGTTTCAATGCAATTCCGAGTGAGAAAATTATCGTCGATGGCTTAAGTGCTTTGAAGAAGTTTCGCACTTCTCGTACTCGGCCAAAGCGAAACGACCGTGTGATTGCGGCCTGGAACGGCATGGCAATCTCAGCATTGATAGAGGCTCATAAAGCCGGCTTGCAATCTAAACAATTCGAGAGTGAGCGAAATTTGCATAAACGCTATTTGCCTGCTGCGAAAAAGGCGTGTCATAGTCTCCTGCGTCATCTATATGTTCAGCACATTCTTCATCATGCAGATGGTTCTGAGGACGTAGCTTACCTCGATGATTATGCTTTTGTCGAAAAAGCATTGCTAGATTTGTATACAGTAGATCATGATTTGTATTGGTTGAAACAAGCTGAGCAGATGAATGTTATTGTTCTATCCGAATATTTCGATCCTGCAACAAACTCTTTTAGCTATACGAAACTACCCCACAACAAGTTGTTGTCAGCCACCACTGACGGTACCGTACCGTCGGGAGCAGCGACGGCAATTGAGAACATAGTTCGCTTGCTTAAATTGAGGCCCGGCAAAGACTCGAAGCGGCACCTGCTTCTAGCTCGGAGCGTTCTGCAATCATCTTCCAGGGCTATGCAAAAAGAGCCGCAAAACCATGCCTCAATGCTTACCACTCTCGAGTCTTTGCTACAAGCAGAACGCTAGAGTTATTTCGCTTTGATCGCTGTATCTTGGACTTCGATTTTGCTTACAGGCCGGCCTGTAAGCTCGCTCGTTGCTTTGTTTATTGGCTGATTTATTGGCTGACTTATTGGCTGGTTTATTGGTGCACTTGCTGACTCGGTTTTTCCAGCGGTTTTTTTGTTTCCCTGTTTATGGCTCAGTTGAAAAGCTGCCGCGTGATTTTTTAACCAATCGGAAAGAGTATTGAGCAAATTATTACTAAACTGACCCTGCTCGAAAAGCAGATGCTGAGAGCGTCCGATCAGTGTGAGATCTTTATCAAGCGTTCCGATACGACGGAATAGATTGATTGTGCCTTCTGGTTTGATCAGCAAATCGTGAACCCCTTGATACATCATCACTGGCGTTTGAGTAATTTTGCTGGCACTGGCACGATTGTGTGCCAGAAATTTACTGACAGCGATGAACTCACCAGGTGTGGCGGACATGCGGCTCTCTGGATCTTCCATCAGTTCTTGCTTAAGGGCTTCGTCCGTGGTGGCACGATTTAAGACCGTAGGCGCTGCATCAATTGGTTCTTTGTTGCCAAAAAGTTTGTGCAGACCTATTTCTGAAACCAGCTTAAACTGGCGATAACGTTTTGATGATGGAACAGCTGCAACCAGCCCGTCGACAAGTTCCGGATGGGCGGCAGTGAATTGCAGCGCAATTGAACCGCCCATCGATTCACCTAAAACGAAAATCGGTAAATTCGGATTGTCTTGACGAAGGGCACTGATAGACGCCTTTAGATCGTCCATAGTTTTTTCCAGATCAATTCGATCTCGTGCTTTTAGTGTAGTGTTGGAACCAAAACCACGTACATCGTAAGCGTAAACGCTGTAACCCTCTTGCGCCAGTTTTTGAGCGAGGCCGGCAAAAGAAGTACGGTGCAGGCCGAATCCCGGAATGCAGACAACAATGCCGCGGGTCTCTATGTCAGGATTGATCCATTGCATACCGGCGGGCTGCTGCATCACCGTGCGTTTTCTCTGCCATGGCAATTCGGGCGCGGCGACGCTATCTGCATTAGCGCTTACTGGCTCTAACAGCACCTTTTTGTGCGTGTAACGTGGTTCCAAAGTATCAGGTTCTGGCATTCTGGCGCGCGTGCCGATGGTGCGCTCCGTTAATTTTTTTGCTAGGGTTTCGTTATCATATTTAGAGTTGCCCGCTAATTCTTTTAACAGCCTGTCGCGGTCAGCTGAGCGAAAATTCCACACTGAACGGTCAAAGCAGACTTTGGCTTTTTCTTTTAGACCGAGGGCGTCATAAACATCTGCGAGTACGCGCAGCGACCAGCCATACTGGGTAGACAGAGGCCCGTAGGTGTGGCGGTCGCGCCAGGCCATTTCTTCATAAATGGGCAACGCGTCTTCTATTTTTTTATTGTTGAAATAGCTCGCTGCGAGGCCTTCCAAACTACGCATAAAAATATCGTACGAGCCTTCTTTTTCTTCTGCCAGAGCCAGTGACTGCTTGAAATAATCGATGCTTAGGGAATATTTTTCCTCTTCATAACAGACGTCACCGAGAGAACATAGCAACTCTGCTTTTAGCTGCTTGTCAGTGCCGGTTTTTTCAAAAAGCTTGTAAGCCTGTTTGTAATGTTG
>CASBPX010000229.1 GCA_949127735.1 Candidatus Obscuribacterales bacterium
TCCTTGCCTTCATCCTGCAGCTGATACAGCGGCACCATGACGAAGGTAGCGGCAGTCAACGCCAGAAGTCCGGCCAGGGCCTGATTGACGAAATAGACGCTGAGCAGAGGAGCAGGCACCAGAGCCAGCAGGTAGTTGTAGCTGACGTAAGCCACCAGTGCCGTGAGGGCGAGAGTGGCGACGAACACGACACCGTGGCAGACACCGACAGCCCAGCGCTTGCGGGACTTGGCACCTTCAACCACAGGAGTGTTCTGAACGACTTCCCAGAGTGCATCAGCACCAGGAATTTTGCGAGCGACCGAGGCAGCACCGGCGAAAAGCGGGCCGGTAACATTCTTGGCGAGCTTGCGAGTGAGGTCGAGCAGCTTATCGCCGAAATTCCAGAGAGGCTTGAACACCCCGAGGAAAGCCGCAGGCCAGACGATGCCGCCTGTATAGACGAATGCCACAACGGAAGCCAGGCCCCACCAGATGAACGAAATGCCGTGCGCCAGACCGAAATTGGCGGCCGAAACGGCTGCCAGACAGGAGAGCGCAAAACCGATCAAACCGGCGAGCAAGCTATCCTTCCACTTGCCACCATATGCCTTGCCCGACAGAAACTTCGCCGGTTTCCAGAAAAGGAACATAACCGCGAAGACGAAGGGCGTGAGAACGACTTTGAGGACTTTCATGAGTCCACTTTCATTTGCTGATGTCATAGATATCTCCAGTGGCTGCACAAGAGCGTCGCCGTTTAGCGACTCTTCAGTGCAGCGGTTTATCGAGCAGGCTTAACTGAGTCGCAATTCGCACACAATCCAACAGAGGCTGTGACTACTCACATGCATGACTGCGTTGTCTGGATAGTGTTAGCCGTAAGGCTGTGGCGGATATTTATTTGCGGTGCAGTTAAGAATCTCGGGAAAAGGTTTAGTGAGTAGTTCCCAAGAGACTATGAAATCTTGTGGGCATAAAGCTACGGATTATCTAGAAGTGAGCCACATCTAAGATCATGAGCTTCCGCTAGCTAAACTCTTATGTATATACGAGCGAGGTATAGCGAAGCTCGCTCACCCAACAAAAAAACAAAGCAAAGGCAGTGCCTGAGCCCCTGCCATGCAGTATGAAATTTCGAAAATTTTTGACGACTAGTCTTTGGCTAAAGCCGAACGCAGATCTGATTGGTCTGATTGGCTGGTGATAGCCGGTTGATCAGGCTTCCATGACACTTCGCAAACGCCTTTCGAGCAACGCACTTCAGCTGATGCCTGATGGCTTGTGTTGGTGACCATTTTTCCTTGTTGTTCGCTCTTCGATTGGCCGAAAAAATAGTGTCCCAGGGATTCCGAGTTCATCTGTAATTCCTACTTACTAACTAGCCTCAAATTGAGGATTGGTCACATCATCGTCATGAACGCCATAACGTTTGAAAGCGACAAACGCATATTACCAAGAGCCGATGCCACCCGCATAGAATATTCACTTTTTATCAGACTTTTATGCAACAAATATCTGCCGGCCATGCTTGATATACGGGGGCATCCACAAAAACGGTCATAAGCTGATAAAATCTAATCGTGGCAAGATCAAGACTGCTACTGCGTTTCATTACTTACAGAGAATCCCCCTTGAAAAGCTGCCCTCAGTGCGCAAAATCTCTTAAACTTATCGACATTGGAGGCAAAGATCGCCTTGCCTGCCTCGAGCCTTTATGTGATTTCGTTCATTGGGACAATCCCAAACCAGTGACTGCCACCCTGGTTACCACCAATGAAGGCCTGGTGCTGGTTAAGCGTAAATTTGAACCGTTTGTCGGCGATTGGTGCCTACCAGGTGGTTTTATCGAAGCAGCCGAACATCCGGCCCAATCAGCAGTTCGAGAAGTTTTAGAAGAGACCGGTCTCAAAGTGGAAGTGTTGAAACTGGTGGGAGCTTCTGCACCAGGCCGTGGTATCAATGTGGTTATTTTGTTTTACCTGGCAAAAGCAATTGGCGGCGAGATGGTAGCCGGAGACGATGCCAGCGATGTTGGTGCTTTTGCTCACGATCAATTGCCAAAAAATATCTGTTTCGATTTGCACCGGCAAATGATCGCCAGCTATTTTAAAGACAAACATTTTAGTGCCGCGCTAAACGGGCTTTGAGAGTGCTTTCCAGCTCGTCTGCCGAATCCATGCCATTGCCAACCAGATAACTGCCTTTAGCAGTTTTGATCAAAATTCCCTCAGGCAAGAGCGGATATGGCTCTACTACCGCCTTGAGCTCGGACCACAAAAGATTTTTTTCAAAGAAAAATGTATGCACCACCAGATGTTCGGCCTTGACCTCAATGCTTGAAGGCATGAGCGCAACAACATAAGCACGCCACAATAAAACCGCTGAAATTACCACAGCGAAAACAACAAGCAAACCAATGTCGGCTGTGGAATGCTGGCCGGAGTGGTGCACGGCAGCAGTGAAACACCAGACTACACCAATGAAAATGGCGCTTAAAAATGCTTGCCCCACTTGAAAGAAAAGTGAGACAGGGTCTTGCTTGAAGGTACGATCACCAAAAAGATCAAGGCCAATGGAACCTTTGGGCAGATGTTCGCGCACCACCATCACAAGCGCTTCGCAATTATTCAGCCAAATGGGAAAACTACATTCACCGCCTTCGAAACTGACGATGTAACGCACCACGTTCCAGTTGGAGCGCCTGGTCAGGCTTTTCAAGAGGTCAAAGCGGCAAGTGCGGCGCTTCCAAAGACAGTAGGTGGTGAGCGAATCGCTTGAGACTGTGACTTTGTAAGTGATCAGGCCATAGAGCGGTAAAACACAGGCAGCCAAGAGGGAAAGAGTGACAATTACCAGTTTGGCAGTGACTGAAAGAGCCATGAACTTGCCCAGAGCAAGCAACAATAGAGGCAAAAGAATGAGCAAAATGATCACGGTGGCCTCGGCCAATACGCGCACGGCCACCATGGTTTTCAGCCGATAGACATTGCCGTTATTTTTTTGCTTTTCTGACATAAAACTGATTTTGGCAGATTAGCGCGCTTAGCGAGCATATATATAAAGCCGCACCTTCCGTTTTTATAACCTCTTAAGCCTGGCTAAACCTTCTCCGGCCTTGAATTAGCCTGGCCTGAATCAATAAGGTCTGAAGGTCTTCTTTCCAATCTAATCTTCTTCTCAACGAGCTTTATTTAACTCTCTCAAAAAAACACTCAAATAGAGGTCAGTTATGACAAACAAAGCATCTCCTCCACACGCAATGCGTGTGGAACGTGACTCTATGGGTGAAATGTCGGTACCGGCTCACGCTTTTTATGGTGCCAGCACCCAAAGAGCCGTACTCAACTTTCCCATCAGCGATCTGCGCTTCGGCCGTTCTTTAATTCGCGCTCTGGCTCTGATCAAATACGCAGCAGCCAAAAGCAATGGCGCCAACGGTGACCTCGCTCTGCCTCTGGCTCAAGCCATCGCGAAAACTTCTCTAGAAGTGGCAAGCGGTCTTCACGATCATCACTTTGTGGTGGATATCTTCCAGACTGGCTCCGGCACATCTACCAACATGAACGCCAACGAAGTGATTGCCCATTTGGCCGCCGCCTACCTGCAATCCGCTGTTCATCCCAATGATCATGTGAACATGGGACAGTCATCCAATGACGTCATTCCCACTGCCATTCACCTGGCGGCATTGCTTGAAATTGCAGACAATCTCATTCCAGCCTTGAAAGAACTTTCGGCCACTCTCGGCGCCAAAGCAAGATCCTTCAAAAGAGTGATCAAAACGGGCCGGACACACCTGCAAGACGCTACACCAATAACCCTGGGCCAAGAATTTCGCGGCTACAAAGGCCAGGTCGGCAATGCCATCAAGCGACTGCGAGATGCGCAGAGCA
>CASBPX010000230.1 GCA_949127735.1 Candidatus Obscuribacterales bacterium
AGCCGCATCGCGCGAGAAGGGTGCCCTGCTCTACCTGCTCCGACCCAATGGCGATGTTGAATTTGTGGTGTTGAATTTTTGCCGCTAGTTGTTCTTGCCCTGAGACAAGTAGCACCAGATCTGGTTTCAGCCGTGCTAATCGCTCGAGGTTGGCGGAAACAAAGGTTCCAACTTTAGTAATGTCGCCGGTATTTTTTGGATAGTCGCAAAATGAACAGACCCCAATGATTTGATCGCTAGCACCTACGGTGCACAACAGCTCAGTATTGCTTGGCGCCAGCGAAACAATAGTTGGTTTGTGCTGCGCTTCTGCTCTGGCCGGTTTCTGGTCAGAGGGTTCGCTGACTTTGCCGGCAGCTTGTGCTGAAGTGTTATTGCCTAAAAGGGCCGTGCTTGCGGCAAGAGTAGCTAAAAGTGGGCGGGGCCAGAAGTTTGTCATGAAGCCTATTCTGTCATAGATGATTGAGGAGATATCGCGCACTGCTTTGGTACTTTCTTTTTGACTGCCACGAACGTGTCTGCACCAAAATCGAGCACACTTTGATAGTTCTTTTTCGAAAAGGACATATGAGACGCAACTTTGATTGCTGCAACCATTAAAGGCAACGTCGATAGCATTACAAACAACATCATCGGTGGATATTCTTCTACGGGATCTAAGCTGTGCGGCCATAGTAAGCGCGTCAAAAGTGAGAAGAATAGACTGTAGAGCGCAGTGGCGCAAATCGTTGATATTAGTAAAAGCAAATATTGACCCAGCCCCCAGCGGATCTCATTGGCCCATTTGCTTAACCCGGCTTTAGTGCTGTAAGTGACTATGCCTGCAATAGTTTCACCGGGTGTGGGACCATTCATAACCGCCTTAAAAAAGATGCGCCAGTAAACTATGGGGATTGGCGTGAATACCAAGACCACTAGCAGTGATGCTCCAAGCCCACCACTTGATAGACCGTCTTTCATGAAAAGCAAGCAATCGAAAACTCCTTGTGGTTTTCCGCTGGCGCCCATTTGAAAGACCGCCGGAATACAGCTGATAGCGGTGGCGCCGAATAAATCTAGACACATTGCCAGCGATCTTTTGCACGCAACCAACAAGCGGCTCCCAGCCCCTATACTGACTTCGGGAGGAATTGCGATTGGTTCAATGTAGACTTCAGCTTCTATTTTAGGCACCCTCCTTTTTGACTTAAAACGTATACGCTCTAGTTTTCAAAACCGATCCCCATCCCATTTAATCTTCGAACACACCCCGCACGCCTAACCAATCCCGCACCTCATCCAGTCGATTATCCATGCTTTTAACAGTATAAGTGCGCTCAAGCAAATTCCACTCATACAAGGTCATTCGCACCAAGCGATCTATTTGGCTTTGATAGTCAGCATCAGTCCAGCGCACACCATCGTCAACCGCCGCAAACATCGGTGGAATATAGATAATTTCAGTATAAAATTCGCTTTGCGCTCGCGCTTTCAAATAGTAAGTTTCGGTGTCATAACTCATGGCCTGGCAAATATTCCAGCGTTGCCATAAAACCCAGGCATCGACTACCGAGCGGTCACTCAAGAAGGTATCTAAACGCCGTTCTTCGGCAATTTGTTCGTCGAGGACTTTTTTCTTAAATCCTTCTTGATCAGTAATTTGACCAGGATATTCGTAACCCATTTCCAGGCTAATTTTACGCCCCAGCTCTGGTATCACGGGTAATGCCAGAAGCGGAGTCAGCGCCTCCACTAAGGTGGTCTTGCCGACTCCGCTTGCACCAATAACAATAATGCGTCTTGTGGTGATTTCCTAAGACCTATTTAGTTGTTGGGATTTGCTGGTGGTTGTTGCTGCCGCGGGGCCGCTGGAACAGCAGGCGCTGCAGGTTTTGCTTGTTGACCATTTCCGTCACCATCGTTATTTACACCGGCTCTGCGTTTCATCGCGTCAGTGATATCAATTCCGGTGAGGCCCTTGATCATGCTCAAGCTTTGAGCGGCTACGTTCAATACATCACCACTGATTTTACCCATGCCGGTGGTATCACCGCCATTGGAAAGCAAAGTGATTGAGCCCACTTTTGAAAGTGGTGAGGCAGCGGCTTGAACCATTTCAGGCAGCTTGTCGATGATCATTTGCATTACGGCAGCATCGTTATATTGTTTGTAGGCTTCAGCTTTTTTCGACATGGCGTCGGCTTCGGCTTGACCTTTGGCGGCTGTAACTTGTGCTTCGGCAAGACCCTTGGCGCGGTTTGCTTCAGCGTCGGCCATACCCATTGTGCGTCTGGCATCGGCGTCGGCCCCGGCTTTCAGTTTGGTCGCTTCGGCTTGACCTTGAGCTGCCAATCTTACCGATTGTGCATCTGCCTCGGCCAGCATGGTGCGTCTTAAACCTTCCGCTTGAGTCATAAGCTTAATGCGTGATTGCTCCGCTTCAGCTGGTTTTGTGATTTCAGCTTCAAGGGCCACCTGACGCTTCATAACTTCAACTTGTTGCAGTTCAACTTCTTTTTGCGCTTCTACGATTTTTACTTTCTGCATTTCTTCAGTTAGTTTTTGTTGTGATTGCGCTCTGACGATTTCATACATCATGTCTGATGAAGCCTTAGTTCTTGCAACTTCAGCTTGGTAGGTGGCTTGTGACACCTGGAAGTTTTTAGACGATTCAGCTACACGAGTATCGGCAGCTAGTTTAGCTTTAGCACCTTCTTCAGCAGCTTGGGCTTGAGCTATCTGTGCGTCTCTTGAAGCGCTGGCTTGAGCAATTTGTGTTTCTTTAGTTGCCTCAGCTTCACCGATGGCGGCGCTTCTTTTTGCTTCGGCTGTTTGTTTTTTACCGAGAGCTTCTAAGTAACCAACCGAGTCGCGAATTTCTTTGATAGTGAATGAATCTACAATCAGACCCATTTTTGCCAGGTCGGCGACCGATACTTCTTGTACTCTTGAAGCGAATGAATCAAAGCTCTGGATCAATTCTTCTACGGTCATGGTGCCTAAAATTGCTCGCAAGTGACCGACTAAAGTTTCGTGAGCGACTGTGGCAATTTCGTCCATAGATTTATTGAGGAAGCGTTCTGCCGCAGTGGCAATGGCTTCTTCATCACCACGCACTTTAACCTGTGCTACACCTTCAACGTAAATTGGAACACCATTTTTTGTGATCATGGCAGCGTTGGAGTGCACTTCGATTGTCATTACTTCCAATGACAATAAATGTCGCTGGTGCATGACAGGAATGACGATACCGCCACCACCTCTGAGCACCTTAATGCCACCAGGTACCGCACCAGTAATGATCATTGCTTCGTTCGGCCCGCATTTCTGATACACATTCGCTAAGAAGTAGAAGATGCTGAGCACGACTATGCCGATAATCGCCCCTCCACCCCAAAGCACAAAAGTCTGATCCATTTTCGCGTTCCTCCAAAAGCCATCGAAAGGCGACCTACTTGGTGCTTCCTCGATGGACTTATTCCCTATTCTTTAGTGAAAACCTTGCTGTTGACTTCCAATTCGACTTTTCGATCCTATACCGAATGTGGTGCCTACCATGGGATACCAGTAGATTCCTTTATATTCTTGGCAACCCGGATTGCCAACTATTAGTGACCATCCAATTGATGGTCAGAGAAGGGTTCCACAAGAACTACAGGACCATCCGTTTCGACGATTATCACTTTTGCTCCACGGGCTATTTCGCTACCGACTTTAGCGGGGCGAGCTGCAGCGTTAAATCTTGTCAGGCCGATAATATATGACACTTCCCCCAGGCGGCCTTCTTTTATAGGAGTGTTTACTTCGGCAATCTGACCAATGGCTTGCTGACTGCTGGTTAAACTAGAGGCCGATAATTTACTGGTAGCCCAGGCGAGCACATATTTCATCACGTTGGTGGCTGCCAGTCCAACGAGCAATGCTGGAACTAAAGTGAGCCACGACATCCAAGGCACAAAAGAGCGCAAAGCCAGGCCAGTAAAGCCAAAGAAGCCTATAAATACTGAAATCGACATGGGGCTGAACAGGCTGAGCAAAGTGAAATAGAGATTTTTTTCGTTGTGCTGAATTACCGGGTTTGTGCCGGTGCGAGCTTCGTCGCCCTCCGAATGGGAGTCATGTCCACCGTCGTGATGACCGCCATCAGGACCAGCCGTCTGATGGCCTCCGGTTAGACCGCTGTGACCATGGCCGATGTTGCCAACCCCCCCGCCGCCATCGAGATGATGAATACCGTGAGCGGCTTCAAGAACACTATCGCCCATGTCATGACCACCATCACCAGCGTGACCTTCCTGGCCAAAGTGACCCATAAGCAATGAAAATATGATGAAGCCCCAGCCAAACACTGTGCACATCAGATAAGTTTGGCCCAAGAGGTCGAAGGTGTTCATGCTGTTTTAAAAAACCCGGTCTTCAATTCGTATTTGCTAGTCTTAATTTTTTCAGTTTCTACTGTCAACAGATACCCCGAAAAGAATGCTGATAAACTGCAAAAGCGGCTCAAATGCTTAATTAAAGACTAAACCGAGCCCAGATTTTGCTCCTAACCAAAAGAGTAATTAACGGGCACAATATAGAATGCAGTGGCTGCCGGGCTGGAAACGGCCGACAAATAAACACCGAGATAAGGCAAAAAATTGGAAATAGCTTTTGCACACAGTAATATGGATTTTGATTCACTGGCGGCGCAGTTTGCGCTGACCAAGTTGTATCCGTCTTGCCGCATGGTGCTTGGCTATCCACTGACCGGAAATGTTCGCAGTTTTCTCAGTTTAAATCGCAGTTATCTACCCATAGTGCAAGTCAAGTATCTCGATTTAACTAAAGTGACGCGCTTTTTTCTTGTTGATTGCCAGCATGCTGAGCGACTTGGTGCTGGTGTGCAAAAGCTTATTTCTAGCCGTCCGCTGACTATTTACGATCACCACGACTTTGACGCCGAGGGGCTAATAGCCGTGGCTACAAAAGATTCGCAAATTGAAAATGTGGGTGCTGCCACCACTATTCTGGTTGAAAAAATCAAGCAGCAAAAAATTGAGCTGTCGCAGTTTGATGCCACGTTACTAGCTATCGGTATTTTTGAAGACACAGGTTGCTTGACTTATGCCGGCACCACTCCGCGCGACGCTGAATGCATTGCTTATTTAATTCAGCAGGGCGCCGACCTTTCGGTGGTGCGCGAGTATATTAAGCCGAAGATGGAGCAGGAGCAAATTGAGCTTTTAGAAGAGCTACTCAAAGGTGTCGAACTTCTACATGTTCAAGGACACAAATTTATAGTGGCTCACGCTTCGCTGCCGAAATATGTGGAAGGCCTGGCGGCAGTTACCAGGCAGCTTGTAGATCTAGAATCTGCCGACGGTGCCTTTACTGTGGTGCACATGAAAGATCGAGTTCATATTGTTGGTCGTGCCGATCCGCGAGTGATGAGCGTGCGCACAGTGGTGCAGGCTTTCGGCGGCGATGGCCATCCTGGTGCTGGTTCAGCGGTAGCCAAAGGCGCCTCAGTCGAAGCAGTTGTTGAAAAAGTAAAAACTATTTTGACCGAGCATGCGGCACCTCAGCCCCTCGCTCGTGATTTGATGGTCAGCCCGGTGCGCACGGTCAAGCCAACTATTTCTATGGATGAAGCCGGTCGTTTGATGCTCCGTTATAATCTCGATGGTCTTGTGGTAGCGGAGGGCGAAACAATTGTCGGCATAGTGTCACGCCGTGATATTGATCAATCGAGCCATCATAAATTAGGCCATGCGAGAGTCTCAGGATTTATGAGCAAACCTGTGGTGACGATTGCCGAAGATACTCCACTAAGTCAAATTCAAGAATTGATGGCTGCCCAAGACATTGGACGGCTGCCGGTTTTGAACGCAGCCGGCTCTCTGGTCGGTCTGGTTTCGCGCCGTGATGTACTTAAAAGTTTATTTGGGTCTTCATACGCCAGCGATAAAGATCTGGGCAAAAATTTGAATTTATACGAAGGTGCCGCTGTTCAAGAGTTAAAATTGAGTCGCGAGCTGGAGCGTGTCGATGAAGATACTCTCTGGCTCTGCCACACCATTGGCACTATGGCGCAAGATTTGCATATGCAAATTTATGCCGTCGGTGGTTTTGTGCGCGATTTGATCCTCAACACACCTACCTTTGATCTCGATTTTGTGATCGAAGGAGAAGCGCAAAAATTAGCAGACAAACTACTAGAACTTTTCCCCGCTAAGTTTGATCTGGTGGCTAGCCACGAACGCTTTCAAACCGCGACTTTAATTTATCACGGCACCTCCGGCGATCGTGAGGTCGATTTATCAACAGCGCGCACAGAATTTTATGAGTTTCCTGCCGCATTACCAGAAGTGGAAGCATCGCGTCTCGAACAAGATTTATTGCGTCGCGACTTTACCATCAACGCTCTGGCTGTGGCATTGAACCCTTACCGCTTTGGTCAGTTGATAGACCTTTTTGATGGTTTGAGCGATCTTAATGACAAAACTATTCGCATTTTGCATCCATTTAGTTTTATCGAAGACCCGACTCGCATGGTGCGAGCGGCACGTTTTGCCGGTCGGCTTGGTTTCCACCTTGATGCCAAAACTAAAGAACAGGCCAGGCGGGCCAGTCAGATGGGAATATTTGATGACCTCGGCGGAGTGCGCATCAAAGCGGAGCTGAAAATGATTTTGGAATCGCCGCAGAGAATTTCGGCGTTGAATCTTCTGGCAGAGCTCAGTGGCAATCTTTGTTATCTCGACGCGCAACTAGAGTATGGCGAAGGGCTGCGTAAATCTATTCGCAGGGCTGAGCGGCTGCTCGCGCGCTACACCGTAGATGAGCCCTGGGTGGTTTATCTTGGCGCACTTCTGAGTGATTTGCCGGTTGAGCGTTTGCAAGGTCTGCTTGAGCGCTTGATGCTCACTAATCACCAGAAAGAAATAGTTGAAAGCGGCCTTGATTTGCACCGTCACATGCCGCTTGCCATAGGCGATTTAAAAAGATCTGAGATTTTCGAAGTGATGCAAGGGCGGCCGCGTGAATCTCTCGCTATTGCTGCGGCAGTGGGCCAGGTGGGCAGCTATCTGCGTCGGGCAATCAAACTTTATTTAGAAGAATTGGCTGATACCAAGCTTGATATCAGTGGTGCCGACTTAATCGCCAGCGGATTCAAGCCTGGACCTCAGCTAGGTGCCGTTCTCAAACACGTTCTGGCTGCCAGGCTTGATGGCAGCTGCAATAATCGCGAGCAGCAATTACAAATGGCAACCAGCTACTTTAACCACGATTGACGCTGTTGCTGTGCTTTAGATGGCACAATAATTTGCACTGCTTGTGGTGCCGACTCAATATGCATTGGTGTCATGCCGCAGGCGTCGCCATCAATCATAGCTAATCCCTGGTTTTGTGGGCTATGACCTTCGACCTGACCGGTAAGTGCATATTTCAGTTGATTGTAGCCTTGCTGTATAAACGATAGAGGCCGTCTTCTGGGCACAATTTCAATTACTACTGTTTTCACTTTTTTCACATAATAGGGTGCTTTGCTTCCGCTAATGCCACCAGAGCCTGCGGCGAAATGAAAGCCATATTTAAGATAGTCGGCAAATTCGCGTGGTGAAAGAATACAGAGGTCAAGCAGGTCATCATGCATTGAAGCTGATTCGGACAGCATTCCTACCCCTAAGTCGGGAACGTTGGTGACGAAAATTCCTGATGCGGCAATTTTAAACATGTCACCGTCGGCGGTGACTTTGAATAACACCGGCGCCTGGCCCAATGTTTGCACCATAGAGCTGGCATAGGCGAGCATTTTCCAATTTTCTTTGTCGCGCTTGCCGGGAGTGACCACTGCGTCTGATAAGGGCCCAACTCCAGCAGCAGCGGCAAAATAGTGGCCATTCATGAGACCAAGATCTATCAACAGGCTTTCACCATGCAGAATTATGTCGAGGGCAATATCAACAGGATCGGTGAGTAGATTGTCTTCTAAAATTTTTAAATTACGGGCCAGCAAATTGCCGGTGCCCAGCGGCACGATGCCTATCTTTGTATTTAGTTTTTGACTTGCCAGGGCGTGAATGACCATGCGCACGGTGCCGTCGCCACCGGCCGCCACCACTAGATCAAAATTTTGCTCAAGCCCTTCCATAAGATTATCGGGGGTGGTTTCGGCAGTGGTGCTTAATGTGGTGACTTTATAACCGCCTTCTGTACAAAGGCGATGTATGCAGGCGCCCAGCCACAGTTCAGGGCCGGCTGCCGAGCCTGCTGTGGGATTATAGACAACTAAGGCGTGGTTCATGGGCCTTACAGGGGTGCGGGATTGGGGGAATTACGGTCACATTCGTTACCTTTAAATCAATCTTGCTTGATAGGGAAGTCAATAGCAAGTAGAATGCCTTCTCTGTTCATTGTGCATCATGTGCATGCCAACGCGGTAGCCGCTTCTATATCTTCCTTATCGCTACCTAATTTAAGTTCGATGTGATACCGTTCTCAATGGCACGGTTGACAATTAATTACATTTCAGTATTGTATTCAGACTAATTTGTTTCGACAGTACTTTGAAGTTCGACACGGCGACAGTTTCCTCTTCGCGAGACATTTGGTCTTCCGATTAGAAAAGGCAGGAATCTAGTGAAATTTCTCAATAAAACGGCAGCTGCTCTTGTTATTGCAGCCTCCGTATCCTCGTCGCTTTTATGCTCCGTTCTCGTTCCTACGGGTGACGGGCAAAGCGCCCAAGCAAAAGGGCAAGCGAAGGCTCATCATGAGAATCTTTCTGAAGAGTTGATTCACGGAAAAACTTATACAGTTGCTCGCGTGACGATCAAATCGCCTCCTGATAAAGTTTTTCAAATTCTGGCTGACTACGACAATGCACCAAAAGTTTTTCCTCAATTAAAGAAAAGCAAATTGATTCAAGATCATGGCACCAGCAAAATTGTTAAGCACGTCTTAGCTCCATCAGGTATTCCCGGCACATATGAATACACAGTGGAAGTGAGAGAAAGCGCACCGCATTCATTAGAGTGGCACAGAATTTCTGGTGCATTCAAACAAGTAGATGGATATTGGAAGCTTGAGCCGCTTGATGGCGGTCGCACTACCCTGGTTACCTATGCCAGTTATGTAGACGGCGGGTTCCTGCTGCCTCAGCCATTGGTGCGTCGCCAGTGCCGCATCGATATGCCTGAAGTGATGGCTACTCTGAAAACTCAAGCCGAATTGAACGCTGTTCAGATCGCCAATCGTCCTTCACACGTTCAATAAGTTAGTCCCACCAAAAACTCCACAGTTGATGGTTAAGTAGCTCATACGCGTAGGGAGCAAGCTCGCCTTCGCCCTCTTCGGCTTCATCGATCACTGCATTGCTATAGCCATAATGTTCGCGAGCAATTTTCAGCGCTTGCTCTTTGGTCATGGGCGGCTGCTCCACAAAACACTCTATGGCGTTTGGCTCGATAGCCAGCACCGTAGCACCATACAGCTCTTGCCAGCGCTTGAGCATGGCATAGTGCACTGCTGGCGTCGGGCAATTTTCCTGCCCGCCAAAATTTAAAAGCAGTGGAATTTCGTAGGCATGGGCAGTGGGCAATAAGGCCATGTAGACGTACTGACCGACTACCATTTTGTCCAGGGCTTGATCCCATATGCAAATTGCCAGCGGTTGTTCCGGCCCTGAAAGCGGTTCGGGCTCTAGAACCAGGCCAACTTTGAGCGCGGCCGGCCACTGGCCTGGTGGGCAGACAAAACGCTCGAGGCGCTCAGCAAGCCAGTTCTGAAGGTCAATTTTTTCGCCGTCGGCGATCACGTCTGGTGCTGATGGTGCGGTATTCTCGAGGCCGCTTGCGAGCTCACCAAGATGCTCCATAGTCAGTTCGAACGATTGTTCTGTGCCGAGCAAAACAGGTGTGAGCTGCACAGTTTTTCCAGCAGATTGAAAAGAGTCTTTTGCCAGGGCGATGCGCAAGCGTTGCCAGTAATCTACTGCTTTACTTCCGCTGATGCGGAAGGCAAACATGGTGGCGCCACCAGCGATGGTTATCTCTAGAAGTGACTGATGCTCTACTTCTTCATCTTGTAACAGCGATCTTATTTGGGAGAGCATTTTAAATTAAGTTTGTGAGGTCGTCCAGGTTTGCCTTTCCGAATTATCGCACTTTGCTGATAGAATGACCTTCTTCTGATGAGGAGAGGTACCGAAGCGGTCATAACGGCGCCGCCTCGAAAGCGGATGGGCGCAAGCCACGTGGGTTCAAATCCCACCCTCTCCGCCATTTTGAGATCTTCATACAAAACTTAGCTGAGGCGAACAGTTGTTTGGTTCCTTGGTACCATCTGTAATACCATCTATTTTACTTCCCTTTTAGCCGCTACCTAATTTTTAGGCCGCACCACGTTCGGATATTTATCCATGTTCTCAGCACCACTCTGGTTTAAAAGCTGATTGGCGATTTTGCGATCTTGTTCTGCCAGTGCGGTCTTACCTAATTTGTCGTAACCTGTGGCGCGGTCAAAATAAAAGGGAATACGCTCGAGCGGGCGCATTACCATAATGTACGAACTGATTGCGGCCACAAATTTTTCGTATTGACCTGTTCGTTTATAGATACGCGCAGCGTCTTTGTTGGCTGATTTCGAGCCATGAGCAATAGCGTTCAAATAGTCTTTCAAGGCCTCCTTGTCTTGACCTAAATTGTCGTAGGCACGACCGCGACAGACAAAGTTGGGGCCGTTAGGGTCGAGGGCAATAACTTTGTTCCAGTCGGCCAGTGCCAATGCCGGTTTTTTTAGCAATTCGTAAGCGCTAGCGCGCTTTGAGTAAAACAAACCGATATTGGAACACTGTTTGATGGCCTCGCTGTAACAGTCAACAGCTTTGCTAAATTCTTCATCTTGTTTGAAGTTGTCACCACGACGAATGAGAGGCCTAAACCGCTGCGGATACCTCTCGATGCTGATGTTTTTGTATTGAATCACTTCTTTGTTGTTTGTAGGCGGCGATGCCCTTGAGGGCGCGGGCGCAGATATGGCCAAAGCCAGAGATATGCATAAGGACAACGACAGGCATACCGACATAGCTGCAGGTCTATTTTGACAACGACCGGAATAGGGAAATTGTTCTGAAATCACTTTGCGAACCAGGCATACTTGATCATTTGGCAACTAAATTTGGGCGAGTTTTTGGCGAGCGCCGCCAATTGTTCGCGAGTTCCCAGTGTTTCCTGAGTTTCCTGTGCTGTCACTATGCTACCTCCCCGCTGAGCTTGTTGCCAACTCTGTTGACGCAAGTTTGCAAGCGCAGGTGCCGCCAATGCTTTAGCTATAATGGAAAAGCGGACGCCGTAGATTGAATTTAGAAAAGAGAGTTTTGAACAAAGTCAGAGTAGATTGGAAAACTTTATGGCGCACACGACCTGTTTTTCGCTGGTTAGTGGCTCTCGAGGTGATTTTCTTGATTGCCATTGCCGCTCTCGTTGTCAGCTTTGTGCAAGGCCCACCGCCACTTCCTTTTAATAGTGAAATCTGGGATTTTGCTGTGGGGCCATCGCGTTTTTCCATGGTGCAGGATTTACTTAGCTCTGGCAGGCTAATCGGTAAGACAGTTGAGCAGATGGAGAAACTGCTCGGTACCAGGGCATGTCAGCGCAAAATCGTGGATGGTCAAACGACGCAACTGAGTTACACAATGACTCACGTCCTCAATGATGCTTATCTCGACCTCGATTTTGATGGCGGCCTATGTGTGGGTGCTCAAGTGCGGCGACCCGTTCCTGTTGACAGGCACTAATCTGCGAACTATTAGAATGGTTGAGTTAATCGGCCTCGTGTAGAATGGTTTTTATCTTCCTTGAGGTCTACCAATGCGCCTGTCGGTTCTCTTGTGTTCCTTGCTGATCCCTGCCGCCATGGTTAGTGGTTGCAGCAAGACTGATACTGTTGGCCGGACCTCTACGAGCACGACCACTACTACTACTTCAACGACTACCACCGAAACCAGGCCAGTTGGCCCGCACAGGGTGATGGTAATGCCCTTAAGCGAGTCGAGCTTTACGCCGGCTCAACAGCAATATTGCATCGATTTGCAAAACCGTTTGACCGATGGCTGGAGACCTCTCAAAAGCGAGCGCAGATACAGTGTGGCAGTGGCCTTTACGATTACTCGCCCGGGCTTGTGCACCGATGTTCATACCGTCAGTGCCACAGGCGGTCAAAGGGCCATCGAAAGAACTGTTGATTCTGTCAAAATGCTTTCGCCATTTGCCCCACTGCCTGCAGACTTCGTAGATGCACCAGCTCAGTTTCGTTGCGATTTCCTTTACTATCCAGACGATAATAAAGCCGCAAAATAGCTACGCAAAATAGCTACGTATGATTACCTGTCGGCAGCCGCAATCAATTGCGGGTTGTAAATAGCGTTCTGAGGCACACAGCTTCGGGCATATGAGACTGGTAAGCAATCGATGGTTTTGATGGAAACTACAGTAAAAACCGACGCAAAAACTGTCGACCGCGCTGGTCAGCGGTTTTTAAAAAATCTGGCACCGGTCACGGGTGGTAGCTTCGCTTTTGTAGTGCTGGCGAAGATTATTCTGATGCTGCTGTTTTCTTCCGGCTATATGATCGCCCTCTTCATACCGTTCGTACAGCATTTTATCGGTCACTTCGACAATACCTGGGATTTTTTCTACCAGACCACCATTCAACGCAATCAATTTCCTTATCAGCCGCTCATGCTTTATTTGCTTGGCTTTTTCTGCCTGCCATTAAAAGTTTTGGGCTTCGAAAATTTGTATCTGGTCAATTTCTTTATCAAATTGCCGACGCTGATGAGCGACATTCTCATTGCCTGGTTACTGATAAAAATGTTTCCCACCAGAGTCGATAGAGTTTTCTGGTATTACTTTCTATCACCCATAATTTTGTACGCTTGCTATATTCACTCGCAGTTAGACTTGATACCAACAGCGATACTGTTTGCGGCGCTGTATTATTTGCGTAAACAAGATGCTTTCAAATCTGCCCTGCTGACAGGGTTGGCTCTGGCCGCCAAATCGCACGTGGCGGCAGCGGTTCCACTATTTTTGATTTATCTTTATCGCAATCAAAAAGGCAAAAGTGCTGGAGTTTATTTGCTTTTTGCCTCGCTGGTGCTGGCGCTATTCGTGGTGCCTTTTTTAGCTTCGCCGGGCTTTCAAGCCATTGTTTTGCTTAACCCTAAACAGAGCCAGATTTTTGAATCTTATATAGACATCGGCTCGATGCATATATTTTTACCGGTACTGGCCGTTTGCATAACTTATGTGCGCTTTGCTCTCTATGCCAAAATCAATACCGATTTGCTTGACGCTTTCCTGCTTATTGTCTTTGCTCTTTTTGTCGCTTTAATTGTTCCCGCCCCGGGCTGGTACGTCTGGATTGCACCATTTCTCAGCATCTTTATGATCAAATATTGTCGTCGCGACAATCGTATTGTCCCGGCCGGATATGCTCTGTATTTCTTCTATCTTTTATATTTTCTCTTTTTCCATCAATTTGATTATCCTGCCATAATTTTTTTGGGGCAAGTGGTCACCTGGAATTTGTTTGTTCCGACCAGCGGCAACTATCTCGCCTCGCTGGCGTTTACCCTGTTGGAAGCGGCACTGATGGCCAACATTGTGCTCTGCTATCGCATCGGCGTGCGTAGCAATTCTATATATAAGCGTGAGCGTGCAATTGTTATAGGCATTGGTGGCGATAGTGGTGCCGGTAAGACGACTTTATTGCACGACGTCAAAAAATTGCTCACCCATAAAGTCGTAGAGCTCGAAGGTGACGCTGACCATAAATGGGCGCGCAATGATGAAAACTGGAAAGGCAAAAACATTACTCATTTTGACCCCAAAGCTAATTTTCTGCACAGGCAAGCCGATACATTGTTCAATCTAAAGCGCGGGCGCAGTGTAGAGCGCGTTAACTATGACCATAATACCGGTGCCTTTACTAATGCCACCGTGATTGAACCTAATGACTTTATTGTATTGAGTGGCCTGCATACATTTTATTTGCCAAAGTCGCGCAAAGTAATTGATCTCAAAATTTTTATGGATCCCGAAGTGGAGCTTAAAACTTTTTGGAAAGTATCGAGAGACCATAGAGAACGAGGCTACACCGAGCAACAGGCTGCAGCTCAAGTCAGTCGTCGCAAAACTGATGTAGACAGATTTATCGCACCGCAAAGAGAGTTCGCTGATCTCTGCATTCGCTATTATCCACAAGCATTACTCGACGATGGCTCGCTCACTGCCGAGGCCAAACTGTCACTGAAAATTTCGCTCAGCTCGAGCGTTCATCTTGAAGAACTGGTGCAAGAGCTAATGAGCAACGGTTTGCTTTTGCACTGGGACTACAGCGAAAATCTCTCTAAGCAAGACCTGACAATCTCTCAACCGGTGCCCAAAATCTTATTGCAGAAACTCGCCAGTGACATGATTCCTAATCTGGAGGAATTGATAGACGGCGAAATTGAGTGGGTGGAAGGTTTGCGTGGCTTTGTGCAATTAATAATCTTGCTCGTGCTCAATGACTTGATGAAAGATAAGGAAGAAAATCAGTGAGCGCTGCTATGAACACTAAAGGTGTTCTTCTTGATCTTGATAACACTGTATACGATTATCAGCGGGCTCATTTGCCTGCTCTATCTGCCGCACTGCACTGGTTAGAGCTGGAGACCACCAGAGATTTTAGCGCCGTCGAAAACGCTTATGCAGCCTGCCGCAAACATGTCAACCAACAATTACATGGATTCGCCGCTTCGCACAGCCGCCTGCTTTATTTCCAAGGGGTTTGCGAATATTTTGGCATTTTGCCTTATCGGCTGGCTCCCCAGGCCGAAGACATCTATTGGACAGTTTTTTTCGAAAACATGCAATTGCGTCCTGGCTGCCTAGCTTTTCTCGAGGCCGTCAAGTTACCGGTAGCCATCGTTACTGACCTTACCGCCCGTATTCAGTTCGATAAAATTGCGGCGCTTGAGATTTTTCCTTACATTTCAGCAATTGTCACCAGTGAAGAAAGCGGTCATGAAAAGCCGCACGCGCGCATGTTTGAAATTGCCGCAGCAAAACTCGAATTGCCCTTTGATGATTTAATTATGATCGGTGACAGCATTGAACGCGACATTCATGGTGCCTCCGCCCTTGGTATCAAATCTTTTTGGCTGGAAACCACAGAATGGCAGCATCAGTCAGATTTAGCCAGAAAAATGGCGAATGTCACTATTTTTTCTGATTTTTCTCAACTGCTTGATTTAATGCAGGTGAATTAGCCATGAGCGACATTCTTGATTTAATTGAGATTTCGCGTTTCGCTGGAGAACGTTTTGATCTGGTCCAGGCCGGTGGCGGCAACACATCGGTTAAGCTAAGCGACGGAAGGCTTCTAGTCAAGGCGTCAGGCATGGCACTCAGTGACGTGACCGGTGAAGACGATTTTTGCATTTTGCAATGGCAGCCCCTTTTAGATTTTTTAGATCAGGCCCAGACTAAATTTTTAGAGGTCTGCTCAAGCAACCCTGAGCAGCTTGCATTGTTTGATCAGGAGGCCAACAGCGTAGTCAATCTGGCTTTAACACCCACGCCCACGGGGAAGAGGCCGTCCATTGAAACTCTACTGCACTGTGCTCTTGGTAAATTCACTCTTCATACTCATCCAATTGTTGTAGCCGCCGCCGTGTGTCGCGAAAATTGGAGTGAGGTGCTGGGCAATTTGTTTCCACAAGCACTGCTTGTGCCTTACCAAACGCCAGGTGCAGCGCTGGCCCTGGTGCTTTTGCAGGAGCTTGCCAAAAGTAACTGGCAAATGGGCCAGACCATCGTAATTTTTCTCCAAAATCACGGTTTAATCGTGGCTGGTGCCGATAAACAATCGGTGATGCAAAGAACAAATGAAGTGGTAGATACGCTCGCTCGCCATGCTTACACAATAGCAAGCACTACGGGTATCAATTTTTATCGCTACAAACTTGTCAATTTTGCCTCGGCACTACTAAATCAGGTGTGCTCAACAAATTGGCTGGCCTATCTCAGCGATGATCAGATTTTGCATCGAGTTCTCAAAGAAAATGCGCAGCTCTTACTGGTCGGTTGCGCCACACCTGATCAGCTGGTTTATTGCGGCTCTACGGCCCTTGCCCTCGAAGACCTGGATAGCCCCGCGGCTGTGCGCAAGGTCTCAGAATTTTTTGAAAGTTACGGCCATCCACCTAAAGTATTGATAGCAGGCAATGAGCATATTTTGTTATTAGGGAAAACTCTTCGCAAGTGCAAAGATGCAGAAGATGTCTTGCGATCTCACGTTCTTTTGCAGGCATGCGGCACCTCGCCAGTAAAATTTTTACCCGCGGCCGAAGTCAAATATTTGAATAACTGGGATGCCGAAAAATACAGGCAGAATTTATGACTCAGATCGTCATTCCTATGTCTGGGTTGGGTGAAAGGTTTAGCCAGGCTGGATACAGCGCACCTAAACCACTAATAACCGTTGACGGTGCAGCCATGATTAGCTACGTCGTCGATATGTTTGACGCCGATGATCGTTTTATTTTTGTGGTCAACTACGATCATATGGTCAACACAAATTTGAGTGAGGTCTTGCGCAAAGCGGCACCACGATGCGAAATTGTCGGTATCAATACCCATCGCAAAGGCCCTGTTTATGCAGTGTCACAGTGCTTCGATCGCATTGATGCCGACGCAGAGACAATAGTCAATTATTGTGATTTTTATTCGCACTGGAATTATTCAGAATTTCTTGCCACCACCAGAGAGCGTAAAGCGGCCGGAGCAATCGCTGCCTATCGAAACTTTCACCCGCATATGCTTGGCGCAGATAATTATGCCTTCATTCGCGAAGAGAACCACTGGTTGCAAGCAGTTCAAGAAAAAAAGCCATTTACAGACAATTGCATGGCCGAATTTGCTTCTAACGGCACTTATTATTTTGCCCGCGGAGAATATGTGCGTCATTATTTTGCTGAGCTCATTAAGCGTGATATTCAAGTCAACGGCGAATATTATGTCAGCATGGTTTATAATCTGATGGTCGAAGATCAGCTACCAGTCTCAATTTATGAAGTTGAACATATGCTTCAGTGGGGTACTCCGCGAGATCTCGAAGAATATCAACACTGGTCAGATTATTTTACGCGCCTGGCCGCTGATGCTAAATTGCAATTGCCGATAGAAGAACAGGTTGCCGACAGCGCTACTAAATCTGCCGGCGTTGACGTCTGTCTAATTCCTATGGCTGGTCGGGGTCAGCGCTTTGCTGACGCTGGTTACACTACTGCCAAGCCACTAATTACGGTGTCAGGCAAACCGATGGTGCAAATGGCTTGCGATAACTTGCCACGCGCTAATCGTTATGTATTTGTTGCCCAGGGCGAGCACTTAACAAATGGTGCCCTGGCCTCAACCTTGACTGCCAGTTTCAATAATGTCAGCGTGGTGGCACTGGAGGGAATATCGGGCGGCCAGGCAATTTCATGTCAGATCGGCCTTGAGCAAGCGGTACCGCGTGTTCTACCGGGAGACAGTCTGCTCATTGGGGCATGCGACAATGGTATTGTTTACGACCAGAATAAATGGCAAAATCTGCTGGCTGATCATAGCATTGATGTGGCGGCCTTTAGTTTCAGGCAGCATCCTGCCAGTGAGCGCAATCCTCATATGTTCGGTTGGCTCACCACAGCGGTTGGTGATGCCGATTTTCCCTTAGTTACCGGTGTCTCGGTCAAGAAAGCAATATCCAATAATCCGCGCCACGATCATGCCATTGTCGGAGCATTTTATTTTAGAAAAACTACTTACTTTCTTGATGCCCTGAAGGTGTTGATTGAGGATGATATTAGGGTTAACGGCGAATTTTATGTTGATAGTATGATCGGCATTCTTGCTCAGGGTGGTCTTAAGTGTGTCGCTTTTGAAGTTGATGACTATATTTCATTTGGAATTCCTAACGACCTGAAAACCTTCGAATACTGGCAAACATTTTTTGACAAATGTTCATGGCA
>CASBPX010000231.1 GCA_949127735.1 Candidatus Obscuribacterales bacterium
GCTTCAGGGTGATGCCTTCGCGAGGGAACACGAGAAAACGCAGCTGCTTGATGGCAAACAACTGGTCGGCGCCAACCCACTTGGGCAGGAAATACTTATGGTCGGGATTGAGATATTCGGAGCTGATCATCACCGAAATCTCGATGTCCTCGCCGTATTCCTCCATCACACCTTGCACGGTGTTGATCATGTACGAGGTGCCGCGCTGGCGAATGTCACTGCGCGAAGCCTCGAAGAAGGGATTGTTGGCGGTAGCAGCCACAACCATGTCGTGACGGTCGTCGGCGCAGAGCGAGTCGGGCTTGTTGTTCGGAGATTCGCCACAAGTGACGAACAGAACTTTGTCCAACTTTTCGGTCATGCGTGTCCAGTGGGCGCACAGCAGGTGACCGTAGTGAATGGGGTCGAACTGACCACCATAGATACCGATTCTGGGCTTGCGCCGCAGTGGCTTGCCATACAAGGTCATGCCGAGATGGTGCCTGAGATTTGCGAATTTAGCCATAGTAGTTATTCTCCGTTAGCGACAGCAAAGCTGTCTGGTTAAAGGCCGAATCAGTGCCGCACAATGTGCCGGCGTGAAACATGGCTCACAAAGGAGCGTTTGTGGAAAATTGAGAATGATACGAGCCATCGCGAAACAAACCAACGAATCTAAACCCGAGCGGACCAGTACAACACCAGAGATGTGTGTAAGGTTACAGGAGAGAAGATAAGTCAGATAGTGTTATAGGCTCTAAGTTGATTTGCGCGAAAGATAGACCTATAAGTAGCAATTGTCCTTGACATCGCTCAAGGCTTATAAGCTTCTATGAACTAGTTATTCCCATAAGTAGAAGAACTCTGTTTAATGTGGCTGTCCGAGCTCGCGCTAAGGCAAAACTTTGTTCCGATATCGGAACAAAGATTGAGTCGTCGGCCCAAAATTTCTTCCGATATCGGAAAAAAGCTCCCTATCCAGCTTACCTTTCAAGGCGTGAACCCAGTCACTTTACGTTTGCTAAATAACGCACTATTAAAGAGCCAAAATTGCCAAAGGAAAAGGCCGCAACTGCCCCCACAGCAGTAAAAAAAGCATTTACATACTCAATAGTCGGCGTTTTGAGATTAACGATTTAAGCGCTTAGTCTAGAGATCATCTTCGATCTCTTCACTCACATACAAAGGCACATTTTAGACCGCGCAAAAAACCTTACAACACGCTCTAAATTGTTTTTTTACTCGCCTTTGCGAAGACTAGATTCACATTCACAAACAAAGAAATCAAAACTTATGAGCAACATCCCTACTAAGGGCGAACACTTCAAAGACGACGGTCAAGCAGAAATCGACCGCCAAACCAAAAGGAAGACCGACATAACAACTACCATAGTCGAAAGCATCCGCCAAGGCGGCGCTATAGTCTATGAAGCTGGAACCCATGAAGATACAATCTACGTATCTGACCCCTACTGGCCAGAACCTGCAGCAATTGCCGAACTAAAGACTAGATTTGCCGCCCAAAACTTGACGTTGGAATTCAGAAGAGGGCGCTCGGGCGGTTGGATTTGTTGGTCGTAGTGGTCTAAAAAAAAGGTTTAAAAGAAAGTGCAATAGTCTCAAGCTAACGGCAATACTTGATTGCTCGAATTGCTTTTCAACACCCAGCATGGGTGCAACTAAAAATCGTCAAATTATGAAATTAGTAATTGGGCTGTTGTCCACAGCCTTCATTTTCACCTGCCTCCTGGTAGGCGCGGGTGGATTGGACAAAATCTATCCGGAATGGCACCACGCCGCGCACGAAGCCGCTCTCGCAGCCATCGTGACATTCTGCGCAACCTGGGTTATCGCTTACATAGCAGTGATTTTCAGCTTTAGCCCAATGGGTTCCAAGAAAAGCAAAGTAGCTCTCTGCACCATTTGCGCAGGTATAATCAGCGCCATTATCGTTTTCTCTTCTGTTGGAGTTGCTGCCGGTGTTGCCACCATATTCGGCACCATTGCTACCCTCATTTCTTATCGCAGTGTTCTCTAAAAACTGCAATCAATCAAGTTAACTCAAATCAAATCAAATCATGAAAAAACTCATTTATATATTCTTCGGAATACTCGGGGGCGCACTGCTCGTAATCTTGGCCGGCATCGGCGGCATTATTGGAGCCGGCAGCAGCGTTCTTATCGGATCGATAATCCACAATATGCTGATTGGTTCTCTAATAGGCGCCTCTTTTGCAGCCGTGACCTTTAATTTCGTCTGTAAAAAATACGACGCTTTCATGAAGAAGTCCATGAAAGAAGAACAGACAGCTTCTCCATTCACAACTGAGACACCGAAGAAGACTCTGCTGACTGACGGCAACAAACATTTCTGGGGCTGCGGCACCTACGCACTTGCCACCATCATCGGCGTAAATGCAGGCTATGAAATGATCACCGACTCCACCTGGGCATTCATTACAGCAGTGATTCTCAGTGGCATACTCGGCATGATAGGCCTGTTTATAGTAATCAAAAGCAAACTCTGGCAACCGATTGCTGACAAGAAAGCGAACAGCTAATGCCTACAACTCACCCATTGCAAGTTCAGCCATCACCTGATGCTGAACTTGCTTTTCGCGCACCTTTTTTACTAGCAGGTTAGTAGACCGGTCTATTTCAAATAAAAAAAAAAGCAAAGACCCAGGTGGGCCGATGCTTTGAGACTGCTCGAAGAACAGATCAATTCTCATGTCGACTAATCCAAGCATCTTAAACGACAGAAGAAGCTGCTTTTGACCATACCTGGTATCGGCAGCACAACGGCAAACGCTCTGCTTGCAGAAATTCCTGACATCGCCAGATTCAAGACGGCAAGACAGCTTGTCGCCTTCGCCGGACTGGTTACTCGCGAACAATCTTCCGGCACTCTGCAAAGCAAGACAAGAATGTCCAAGTTTGGCAGCTCTAGAATTCGCAAGCTACTCTACATGCCGGCCGTCTCAACCAAACGCTACAACCCCGTAATCATTGCTCTTTACTCTCGCATCGAAGGAGCTGGCAAATCGAAGATGGTCGCCATTGGTGCAGCAATGCGCAAACTGATTCACAGCGTTTTCGGAGTTCTGAAGTCCGGCAAGGCTTTCAACGCAAAGTTGCATCTACAATAGGCTTGACCTGGTAAGTTTCTCCAACGAGACCGCGTTGCACGTGTGAGAGGGCTGATCCACACCACTGCTAGAATGTTTAGCTGTACGATAAGTGTGGTTGCTATGGGCTTCGAGTTCAAGATTCGTCTTACAAACCTAGACACCGATCAAGTTGGACAGGCGCTTCGTGCAGCGCCGTTCTACTCCGACTATGACGCTTCGTATGAGTTTTTCAACTTCCGCAATCTGGAAAAGGACGATTCCGATTGGCCAGCCCTTTGGGCCCAGATTGATTCGGATGGCATTTACCTCTGCCACAACGGCAACCAAGAGGTCTTTCAAGCCGTTGTGGACTACCTCCGGAAAACCGTGACCAAGGCGTCCGAAGAGTTCTGCATGGATGAACTCTGATCGTCTTTCATTCAACGATTTGGGTTGACTTCGATCACGATATCTTCTTGGCTCTAGCTCCAGGGCAGGTCGCGGTGTCCTGGAAGACTTCGCTCACCATTTGATGAGCTGCCAGAACATTGGTCATCACCGCCTGAACTATTGATGCGTGCCGAAAAGTGTGAAAAAACGCAGGAAGAGCATGATCAAGAAAAGCACAACGCCGGCTCCGCCGATGGTGCCCAGCGTTTGCCTGAAATCACGCTTCCACGCTTCTCGGTCAGTTGCTTTGCGGTGGGTGAAGTAGCTCATTCCGGCGGCGCAAAGCACTGTGAAAATAGCCATAAGCAGGAGAAAGTTATCCGCTATGAAAATGATTGTTGACATGGTTTTTGTGGTTAGAGCGAGTTTCGAAGTAGATTGGTGAAGCAGATAAGTCAGTTGAAATAGATCGGTGAGTTGCTCTCGGCGCGGTTGTAGCTCAGCGCCCCTGGGTCATAGACCGGATAGCCCAGAGCTGTGCCGAACTCTTCCAGAGCCCGCAGATAGTTGGTGCGATCGTTCGGCAATCGCCGCTGGTATTCCCAGGCTTTGAATTGGCCCACGGAGCTAACATTAACGATGCCATTGGCTACGATAGCTAGAGTCGTGACCGTCTGCATCAGCGTCTGGCCGCTGGTTTTGAGGTCGCCTGATTGCTGCACAAACATGTCTGTGTGCACATTGGGACGAGCGCCCATGGCATTGTGGAACGATACTCGCGCCCTGCCGAAATTGGCGATCAGCTGAAAGTTGTTGATGATGAAAAGCGGGTCCTGCGGACCAGGTTCTTGCTCGGTTAGACGCAGGATGGCGCAACAGAAAGCACTCGCTGTATCGAAGAGTGATGGTTTGGTATCAGTAGTTTCCATGTTTCCTTTTGACCAGAGTGGAGGCACCGGCAGGCATGGCGCCCAGGGTGATAGTGAGGAAGAGAACGACCAGAATACTGCGTCCCAGCACAAGGCTCAGACCATGGTCTAGCAAGTGCTGGGGGAGCTGAGAGCTCAGGGTTCATAGGCTCCTGTATCTGGCTCTGCGGCAAGAAACCAGGCAGCTGTCCTGTCTGGTTAATTTGCTTGGTTTAGAGAGCTAGAAAGACTTAGTAGTTATTGCTCAAAGAGTTATCGAGTGAAAAGAGATCTAATAACTAACTCTTTTCTCTAGTTTTGGCATCTCAAGTAATGTTGCGAGACGCGGCTTAGCAACCGGCAACACAGCGCAAGACGCCATCTCTGTATGCATCTTGCCTATCTTGCAAGAACAGGCATACCGATGCTATGTAGTGCGAGGCTTTCTTAGTTTTGCTTTAAAATCAATATCGATTAGGCTGCGCCATTGATCTCCCCAGCCACCTGAGCTGAGATTTTCGCGTAAAAGCCCATAAAAAGCCAATGTTGACGCGAGTTCGCGCTTCATGTCAGGATCACCAGCCTGAAAGTGTCGTTTTAGCCTTTGCGACGGGCGGTGTTTTTGTCTCTTCTTCGTAAGACAAGATTGTCCATAATTTGACCACTGATACCATTGTTAGCCGGCCGTTAAAGGGTGGTTGTATTCACTGCATAATGAGATCAGCAAGCAAATGCGCGTGATAGGCTCACAAAAGAAGCATAAATCGAGGATGGCGTAATGACCTCCCAGCAATTATTCGAGAACGAAAACAAAGAAGTAAGCGAAACAGAAATCGGTCAAGATAGTTTAGTCAGCCTAACCATCGACTCGGAAGTTGCGCTCGACACAGGCAACAACTCATTTTCATCAGCCAGTTGGCTGGCTTATTTTCAAACTAATAAGACGGCTAGAGTCGACATCCATTTTCCAGGCGAAATAGCAGTACCACTGGCGGTGCGTACTCCTCTTTTAAAATCGCTGCAACGCTTTCAAATAGGCGAGACCGGCGAGGGCAAGCACTTGAAAAAGTATGCCAGCACCATAAACGATACTGCATACGAAGAATGCATTGACCTTTTCATAAAAGAAGAACAGTTTCACGCCCGCGTTCTGGCACAAATGATCCAAACTATGGACGGCAACCTGCTCACCTGGCACTGGTCTGAATTTGCTTTCGTGGTTTTGCGACGCATGCTTGGCCTGAAAACAGAAATTTTCATTCTATTAATCGCTGAAATTATTGGTAAATGTTTCTACAAAGTTTGCTCAGACAACCTTGAAGACAGGCTTCTCAGTGCGGCTTTTTCATTAATTGTGCTTGATGAAATTGGACATCTCGAATTTCACTGCAGTTTCATGAGCAAACAAATGCTGCAGTTTCCGCTCTGGGTGAGGCGTGCCGTAAACTTCTGCTGGAGCGCACTGTTCTTCGCCGCCTGCACAGTTTTTATTGCCGATCATAGAGCCACGTTGAAAGCTCTCAATGTGTCTCCGCAAGATTTCTTGCAAGACTGTATAAAGACTTTCCAGCGGGCCGCTGTGAGAACACTCTCAATTTAATTCAGAACCCTGACGTACGAAAAAACGCATATTTGTCCAGATAATCGCCACAGCGTATATAAGCGAATCCCCCGACCGAGGTTCACTTATGCCTGAAGGCAAGTTAGAAGCGCCGCCCACAGTGCAGCAGCTAGACCAGGCAACAATGCAGCGCTTGCTCGATTTCGTCCATGATGAGCGCAAGCAAGTGCAACAACCGCTGAGGAAGAATCAAACAGACGACCAATTTCTACGCTTCAATGATGTCTTTTCAAGGCGTGATCGATCGGCCGATTTTTTCGGCGAATTCAACAATATCAACGACTTGCTGGCCCAACGCTCTGATCTGGAATCACGCTTAAACACAGATCAAAAAGACGAATTGAGACGCGCTCGGCGCGATTATGCCGCAGCGCAAATTGAGAAAGACCGCGAGAAATACGGCAGAGAAATTGAACAGCTCGTGCCGGGGTCAGCTGACATCAATGCCCAGATTCGCTCCGGCCTGGGCAAAATGAACAGCGTGTCGACTATGCGCGAACGCAACGATCCACAAGAATGTTTCCGCTGTCATCCGGCACCCAAGCGGCCAGCTTACGATCCCAACTATTCACTGCGTACAGGCGCATACAGCGACTACGAGTCGTTCTTTAAGCCTCGTCACGAAGATCGCTTCGAAGCACGTTGGGCGCAAATGGCTATGGAATCACCCATGGTTAAATTGACTGAGGCCATTAAAGAACTTCCCGCCATGAAATTGAGCGTAGAAGATCCGGCCAAAGTTGCCAAAATGGCTATGACGGTAGCCGGCGTCGACATGAACGGCCAAATAACGTCAATGATTGATAAAACACTAGGCGGCGTTAAAAGCTTCTCCAAAGAAGGAGGAAACCGCTTTGTCATCGAGAGGGAAGGCCGTGTCAACTTGGAGTTTCCACAGAAGACGCCCATCGCCGCCGGTATGAAATTGAGCGGCCTGGAACTCGACTCTATGAGTTTTACGCTCGGCAACAGCAAGTATCCTGAAATCAAAGATCTCAAAGGGCTGAAAGTAAAACTAGAGGTGCCCGGCGCCTTGAGCGCCCTAGGCGTGGGTAGCGAAGCCGAAATCAAACGTATCTATTTCGAGCGTCAGGAAGGAAGCGGTGACTTCGCCATCAAAGCTGAAGTGGTCAATCCTGTGGCTTGGGCAACAAGGAAAATTGCCGCGCGCTTTGTGGATGGTGTACCCGAGGGCGACACCATAATCGCACCCATAGCCACTATTGGTCCAGATGGCAAGCCGAAGTAGCAACTTACTTCCAGGTCAACATGTGATCAAGATACAGCTTTATCAGCTCGTCAGACGGAGGCGGGCACACAATTCCCAGGGCTTGCAATATCGCTTTAGTATTGCGCATATCAAAAATCACATCAGTTGCTTGAAACAGATCCATTGTGCGGAAAAGTTCGAAATCATCACCGATAATGCGACAAAGAGCTAGACATGCTGCCGACTCCACCGCCCCAAGCATCGCCACGCGACTGAGCAAAAGCTTTTGAAACTGATCTGCGGGCAACAATTTTAAATCAACACCTTCATCTATAATTGACTGCAACAGCCTACTGAGTGACAGGCTTTGCGAATTAGCAATGTGATAAGTTTCGAAAACACCCGTACGCATGGCATCGAGTGACAGAGCCATCATTGCCCGGGCAGCAAAATCAATTGGCGTAATGTCAACACTTACATCTTTAGTATCGGCAGGAGCCGCACCGAGCGATATGACACCCTGCACAAAGAGCGCCAGAAAGTCGTTATCAGCGTCTACACCAGTAACGCTGTCGCCTGTAACCAGCCCTAAGCGATGATAAGTAATCGGACCTGCTGCTTCTTTCAAATTGCGCAAAAGCATTTCGGCGGCCCATTTAGTTTGAGCGTAGCCACCATAGACAACACCAGTATTTTCCAGGTGGTCGCTTTCGAGCAGTCGACCGATGTTCTTATCAGTAGCGACAAATACTGACAGTGTGCTGGCATAGTGCAAAGATTTAGTGCGCCCACTGGCCATTAGACGCACGACTTCGCGAGTGCCGACTAGATTGGTAGCTCGCATCTCATCATAAGACGCCAAATTATTTATTTGAGCGGCACAGTGGTAAACAGTGTCTATGCGCTCCGCCAGGTCTTGCCAGCGTGCATCAGCAATACCAAACTTGGGCAGGTCCAGCTCACCGCAAACCGGATGGAGGCGTTCTTCAAGCTCTCCCAACTGCAAACCATGCTTGGCCAGAGCGACCTTTAAAC
>CASBPX010000232.1 GCA_949127735.1 Candidatus Obscuribacterales bacterium
CCTGAAATTAAGACAGCCACACCGAAGCCTACTTTTAAAATCGGCTCAAAGTTTTCACGCACCCTGCAAACTGTTACCGGCATTAACTTTGTCACTGAAGTGGTGGCCAGCCAGGTTGCCAAAGCAGCAGTGCGCAAGAAGACTGGTGGCAAGGTCAAAGTAAAAGTCAAAACATACAGCCTGACTGATTTAATTGCCGGTAAAGTCAAATCGGTGTCAGTGCAAGTAGATGATCCTGAGATGAAAGGCATGAAGCTCGGTCAGGTGAAAATGGCTTCGCAAAATCCAATTTGGGTCAATTATCGTAATAAAAAAAATGGCGAGCGCCCAGGATTTAAGGCACCAACTATGATGCTTATCAGCGCCAACATAAATCAAGAACAATTGGCTCAGTCGCTTAAGAGCCCTCGCTTGACCGCTTCGCTTAGTGGTCTTAAATTAGACTTGCCCGGCCTTGGTGGAGAACAGCTGGAGCCGCTTAATCCGAAGGTGCAAATTGCAGGCGACAAAATTACTTTAGAAGCAGTGCTTGTCACCAAGGGCGGCACTATCGAATCTGGCGTTCCCATTAAAATTACGGCTCGCCCTGAGCTCGTGGGCGACAGTAAGATTGTTTTGCAAGACTTGCAAGTTGAAGGCCCAGATATTGTAGAGCCGGAAAAGTTTGCTCGCTTTGCTCAAGAACTACTTAACCCGCTGATTGATTTTAGCCGCTTAGACAGACGCGATCATGCTTTCCGCATGGCCGGTTTAAATGTTTCTGGTGGTGGTATCGCCGGTGATGGTAAACTGCTTCTGGTACCAAAGGCTCCAATAGCTCCAATAGCTCCAATAGCTCCAATAGCACCAGCAGCACCAGTAACATTAGTTGAAGCTGCGCCAGTCACAAATTCTGGAGACGGCCAAATTGCACAAACCGATAAACAAACATCAGATAAGCAAACATCGAGTGAGCAAGGCGACAAATAGACTTTGTTGCTTTGTCAGCGTCTGCTGTTTGATTGCTTTGCTTAGTAACTGTGCCGGTCAGCGTACGATTTTGCAAGAGAACAAAAAAGTGAGCGGTGGCCTGGTGAGCGGTAAAGCAGAAGAACCGCGTTATGGCCAGACTCAAGTGTGGTTCATCAAAAGTGTGGGCGACAAATTTGAAATTGTTCCTAGGCTAAACGTTTATAGACTTTCTGACAGCGAAGATGATGGTAGAACGCCATTGATGCGCACCCTTGAGATTGCTGTCTCTGCCCTGGTTGAAGGCCCAAGCGCTGAAGCAGAAGCGCGGGGCCTCGGCAGTGAAATTCCAAAAGGAACAGTTCTCATCTCAGTGACGAAAGCCAAAGGCGAAGGTATTGCTCTCAATCTTTCCAAACGTTTTCTAGCAGGTAGCGGGGCTGACTCTTTTGAGATGCGCATGGATCAACTCAAGCGGACAGTCAAAGCGGTGGCCCCATCCGAAGGCGGAATAAAAGTCTTTCTCAACGTCGAAGGTGAGCGGGTGTCGCAGGCCACGGGGGATGGAATTGACGTGGCCCAGCCAATAAATCAGTAAGATCGGCTACTATAGATATTGAAGTCTTTGCAGCTTTTCTGTTAAGGGACCTTACGATAATGTTGAGAGGAGCGGCATGGCCTTTCAATGCGTGGTATCTTTTGCCTTATTCTAAAAATTCAGGGTGTCATCATGAAGGAAGGAATTCATCCCAAGTATTCAGAAGTTATCGCGACTTGTGTCTGCGGTAATGCTGTGAAGCTGGGTTCCACAAAACAAGCGATTCGCGTTGAAATTTGCAGCGCCTGTCACCCCTTCTATACTGGTCAACAAAAAATTGTTGACACAGAAGGTCGTGTAGACCGCTTTATGAAGCGCTATAAACGTGATGGAGCAGCTACGACAGTTGCACCTTAGTTTTTAGTGTCAAAGCGATAAGCTATTTGTGATAGATTTCTAAGATGACTTGGCAATTGATTAGTTGCCAGGTCTCTTTTCATGTTCAGCGCATGTTCACTTTGTATGTTCAATTTGTATGGTCAGTGACCGGCTTTTGTCGGTATTAAGGCGTCTCTGATTGCTTTTCGCCAGCTGTGAATGACAGGGTTATAGGCGCCGAAGCCCGAACAAAACTCCCAGTAGGCTGCTGAAAAGCCATGCTGGGCGGCATTTTCTCGCACGGCCTGAGTATATTTGGCTCTGGAAGGCATGTCGGCTTTGCTGTACGCGCCGAATTCACCAAGGTAAATGGGGCGTTGGTGAGCATCCGCCCACTTTTGCGCCTTGTCAAAATCGCTTTTAAGAGCGGCAATCTGTTCGGCACTTCCCGACCAGGTTGTGCCGAGCCAATTCTTACTCTCGGCTCCTACCCACTCAGCACCTTGATGGGTAAAGTGGAAAGGTTCGTAGTAATGGATAGTGACCAGCAGGTTTTTATCATCAGGCAATTGCAAAGTATCGAGGGCAGTGACGCTATTCCATTGCACCGGGCCGACAACGATAATTCGGTCACGATTATTCTTGCGCACCATGGCTAGTGCCTCAGCAAATAATTGATTCCAGAATGCGGCTCTGATTTTCTTGGCCGGTTCATTGTAAATTTCAAAAGCGACTTGATCAATTGACTCGTTTTTAAACTCTTCACTAATTTGTTTCCATAGTGCTAGAAAGCGCTCCCTATGAGCATCTGGATCAACCTCGAACTCTTCGTAATGATGCATATTAAGCACTACTCTAAGATTGTTCTGGCGTGCTTGTTTAATCGCCCAACGCACCCGTTCAGTGAAGACTGGATCTATTCTGTACGGGGCTTGGAGGCCGGCATGGCTCGACCAGCGCACCGGCAGGCGCACATGGCTAAAGCCTGCTTCTTTGATCAGGCGAAAATAGTCGGCTTCTAAGGTTACGCCCCACTCGCCCTCTTTGGGCGCGTCGAGCGCGTTACCAAGATTGATGCCTGTGCCCAAGTTCTGGTTGTATTGAATTGCTGTGACAGCCAGGGCGGTCTGCAAATAACCCTGACCTATGGTCATGACCAGTAGAAAGCCAGTGACAAAACAAAATTTGGCCATAAAATTAGTCGAATGCAAAGGCTTGTTCCTACTAAAGTACTAATATTACAATGCCAGGCAAGCAAATAAGGATAACAGCGTGAAAAGGCAACTGACCCCTAAAGACAGATTGATTGTGGCCCTTGATGTTTCGTCTGAGGCGGAGGCGCGGGCCTTGATTGAAGAACTTAAAGATGAAGTGGGCGTCTTCAAGTGTGGTCTTGAATTGTTCACTGCCTGCGGCACCACTTTGTTTGCTCTGGCCAAAGAATACGGCGTGAAATTGTTCTTTGACGGTAAATTTCACGACATTCCCAACACCGTGGCTCATGCCTGCAAGGCGGCGGTGAGGCAATCGGTAGATATATTCAATCTCCACGCTCTCGGTGGCGCAGCCATGATGGAAGCGGCAGCGAAAGCCAGTGCCGAAGCCTACGGCGAATTAAAGGCAAGCGGGTCGCTGTCACCTGCGGCATTGGCAAATCCACCAGCTTTAATTGCCGTCACTATTTTGACCAGCATGGACGCCAAGGCTCTCCAAGATGAACTAAAGGTTCAACTCCCATTGGCTCAAATGGTGCCTTATCTAGCTCAGATGGCACAGCGGTGTGGCCTTGACGGTGTGGTGGCATCGGCTCAAGAAGCGGGGGCAATTAGAGAAGTATGCGGAGACGATTTTCTCATCGTCACCCCTGGTATCAGACCGAAATGGGCGGAAGCCAATGATCAATCGCGTATTGTTACGCCAGGTGATGCCATTGCCCGTGGTGCCGATTATATTGTCGTCGGTCGACCTATTGTTAAGGCCAAAGATCGTAAAGCTGCTGCCCGCCTGATTGTAGAAGAGTTGGCTGCTGTTTAGATTCCTGAAATTGAACATCCTGGTTTCAAGTTAGCCAACTGGGAATACGATCGTGGCTGACTAAATCTTTAAGAGTCTCGCGCTCCACAATTATTTCAGCCCGACCGTTCTTCACCAGCACGCAGGCCGGTCTGGCTGTGCGATTGTAATTGGATGACATACTGTAATTGTAGGCACCTGTGGCAAACACAGCAATCAAATCACCCTTGCGGGCGTCCAATTCTGCTTCTTCTACAATTATGTCGCCCGATTCGCAATATCTGCCTACGATAGACCAGGGCTTGATTTTGTCACTCTCGCCGACCATGCGATTGGCTACGGCAGCGGTATATTTTGCTTGATAAGTAATCGGCCGCGGATTGTCGGCCATGCCGCCGTCCACAGCCAGGTAATTTATTCCTGGTAATTCTTTTAAATGGCCGCTTTGATAAATGGTGACTCCTGAGGTGCCAACAATTGCGCGTCCTGGCTCAATCGAAAGCTCGGGTATGGGCAAATTTCTAGAGCTAAAGGCTTCTTTGACTTTCACGCTTAGCGCCCTGGCCCAGCTTTGCAATGCCAGTGGGCGATCATCGGCTATATAAGCGATGCCCAGTCCGCCGCCCACGTCTAGATGAGGCAGGGTGAGATTGTATTTGTCTTTTAAATTGGCATAAAGGTCGGCAAATACGTCCACACTTTCGAGAAAAGGATCAAGCTCCATACCCTGGCTGCCGATGTGAGCGTGCAGCCCCAGTAATTCAACATTTTTCTGGCTGGCAATCAGCTCAATGGCGGCGTCCAGCTGATCTAAGGGAATACCAAATTTGCTTTTATCGTGGCCAGTTTTAATATGGTCGTGGGTATCAAGTTCTATACCGGGAATGATGCGCAGAAGAATTTCTACTTTTCTCCTCAGCGGTTTGGCTAAGGCAATCAGAGTCGCTAGCTCACTTTCGTTGTCGACGACGATTTTAATCGAGGCATTGAGCGCCATTTTTAATTCGCGTTCACTTTTATTGTTTCCATGCAAAAAAATTTTCTCAGCGGGAAAACCAGCTTTCAATGCTGTAAATAATTCGCCTTCTGAAACAACATCGAGGCCAAAATCGAGGTCGGCTATGAGCTTGACTAAAGCCAGACACAAAAATGCTTTACCGGCATAACATGGCAGTGCCTGACCATAATTGCTCAATCCAAGTTTTACGGCCTCGGCCGATTGCCGAATAGTTTCTTCGCAAACAATCCAGAGCGGGCTGCCAAATTCTTGCACCAGGTCGACGACGTCGATGCCTCCCACCGTGAGGTGATTGTGTTCGTTAATCGTGGCCGTCACGGGCATGATGTTTTGATTTGGACTTTCGATTTTTGTTTTTTCAGCAGTCATTTGTAAATGTTAGTTTCCGCCGATTTTATTGCCGCGGGCACTTTTCCAGGGGTTGCCACTACTTTTAGGGGCATTTTCCGGGTGAGCAGCTTTGAATTGTTCTTCTCTGTCTGCGTGAAGTGCAGTGCCCAGGCCATCTTTTTGCTTTTGCTCAACTTTTCTCAACTCAGAATAGTCCAGGCTCAGTGAAGCGTATTGCTTGCCTGAAGACAGCTGCTCTTCTAAACCAGTGAGAGAAAAAGTGAATGGCTTGAGTTCCCAGATATTGCAAAGGCGCAGCTTAGACGCTGAAATATTAGCATTATAGATTTCATGCAGAATGCCCCTGGCATGATCAATTGATGGTTCAATCCAGCCGTCTTTAAAGGAGAAAATACCGTGTACTTTCCCTTTAAAAGTGTAGATTATTGCTTTAGTGCCTTCGCCTTCATTGATGACAATGGTGCCCGGAGCGTTGCTTTCGAGTAGATGTTCGAGCGAGTAATGCAAAACGTCTTGTGGTGTCATCATGCATTGCGCATCGTAGAGCTCGCCATGAAACATGGATGATGCGGCGATAGCAGTTTTGTCATCGATTTTGTAAGTATCGACAATGGCGTCGCTGGCTAGCATTTGCAGTTTTGCTTGATTGAACGCTTCTTGTCCAAGCAATTGAGTATCGCTGTCTTCTCGACCGTAAACGCAGGCAAGCACTCGGCCGCGAAAAACCAGAGCGGCGGCCCGGCACTTTTGACCAGGTGAAATCATGCGAATAACGCAGGTTTCTTCTCTGCCTTCAATGGCAACTAGAAGATTGTGAAATTTGACATGGCTTGAAAGATCAATCTCGCTGGGGCGCTCTTCTTTCGGTTGTGGAAACAGTCCCACAGCGCGCTTATTCAGCCCCTTGTTATTGCTGACTGTGTCTCTGAGCATTTGCGCTTGTTGTGATTGTGAGCGCTTGTCTTTCCAAGAAAACATGATTTAAATCCTCAAAGCAGTTCAGTCTGATATCTGATCCCTGTACCTGCCATATTGACATACCAAGGCCCTGCCTGTAATAAGCCAGGGCCCCTTTGAGTATATACTTTGAAATTAACATAATTCAAGAAAAGCGCCCAAAAGCCTCGACGATATGGATGACGCTGGCTTTGTTTCTCAGGGTTACCAGGTCGCCGGCAAATAATAGTGCCAATATTTGGTTGCGGCTGAGCTGATAGTTAATCAAAAGTACATCGAATTGCAGAGTGCGTGAGCCCGCTAACTGTGGCAGGTAGACTTTAGAACCCACTTGCTTAGCTTGACCGAGAAAATGTAAAGCAGTAGTGATGATTTTTTTCTGTTTACGCAAGTCGATAGACATTTGCCCGGTCTGAGATAGACCACAACCGGGGCCGTCTTCCAATCTGGTTTTGACTTCTGCGAACATAATCAGCTTTTTGCGCTCTAGCTGCAGGTCTTTTACGGCAATCAAATCAATTTCACCGGTGCGACCGGCTCTGTAGTTTTGGGCCAGCAGTTGAAAACCCTGCTCGGCAAGATAATCAGAGGCTATTTGTTCACCCAAGCTACCCAGAGTTTGTCTCCACTTCTTAGTATTAGCAGTCAGTTCCATGGCATTACCCTCCTCAAAAGCTATAATCAAGAGCCGGGTGAAAATTCCGGCCCTATTTCTATAACGTCATCGCTCACAAAGAAGTTCAAAATGTTAGACCTTAAATTGATTCGAGAAAATCCAGAGGCCGTAGAAACTGCGCTTGCGCGCCGCCATGGTGGTTTCTCTATAAAAGAACTGGTAGAAATTGACGCCAGGTTGCGCAAAGTGCAATCTGAATGGGAAGCATTAAACTGCCGCAGTAATGAAATTTCTGAATTATTTAAGTCTGGCAAGCTTTCCGGCCCTGAAAAAGAGAGTTTTAAGAGCGAAACAAAAGAAATTAAAAGTCGACAGGGTGAAGTTGAGGAAGAGAAGCGAGTGCTCGAGGGGCAAAGAACTCAGCTCGCTCTTGCGATTCCCAATATGCCTGGCGCCGACGTGCCCGATGGTAAGGACGAAGAAGAAAACAAAATTGTTTCTACCTGGGGCACCATTCCTGGTATCAAAAATCCGCGCCACCACTATGACCTTGGCGCCGAGCTTGGTATATTCGATTTTGAACGCGGCGTAAAAATTGCCGAGTCACGCTTTACTGTACTCATGAACTGGGGCGCAAAAATGGAGCGAGCTTTGATGAATTTCATGCTCGATAGTCATTCTAAGCGCGGCTATAGTGAAGTCTTTCCGCCAATTCTAGTAAATAGAAATTGTTTAGTAGGCACAGGTCAGTTGCCTAAATTTGCCGATGACTTTTACAAGTGCGCTGACGATGAACTATATCTGGTGCCAACGGCGGAAGTGCCGATTACCAATCTCTATCGCGAAGAAGTAATAGACGAAGCTGATTTGCCCATTTATCATTGCGCTTATACGCCTAATTTTAGACGAGAAGCAGGCAGCGCCGGTAAAGACACTCGCGGATATATTCGCCAGCATCAGTTCAATAAAGTTGAATTGGTTAAGTTTTGCACTCCCGAAACCAGCGCTGATGAACATGAAAAACTAACACGCGACGCCGAGCTAATTCTGGAAGCTCTCGAATTACCATATCGACGCATGCTGCTCTGCAGTGGTGACATGGGCTTCTGTGCCGCTAAATGTTATGACCTTGAAGTCTGGTTCCCTGCTCAAGATAAATATCGCGAAATTAGCTCTTGCTCAGTCTTTGGTGACTTCCAGGCGCGCCGGGCAAATCTCCGTTATAAACCGACTGATGGTGGCAAAGCGAAATATTTGCATACCATCAATGGCTCCGGATTGGCCATCGGTCGGGCCATGGCAGCCATTCTGGAGAATAATCAACAGCCAGACGGTTCTGTGAGAGTGCCCACTGTTTTGCAACCATACATGGGTGTCAGCGTCATTGCCGCCAAACTAGCAGCAGTTACTTGAGTCAATGGCTGATTTTAAGCCTGATACAACGGCTTTAGTTTCTGCAGCTTCGCCCATGCGGCGCCACCGCTTTGTTCAAATTACTTGCTTACTTGCCGCCATCGCTCACACTGCGGCAACTCTGCTTTGTGTTTATGCATTTCGCGAAGGAAATTTCGTCGATTTTACACCGGCCAGATTAATGGAATTTGTGCCGCGACATCTTGTGTTGTGGAGATTTTGTTGTCTCTCAGTAATTTGCTCCAGTATTTCCACTCTAGTTTTCATTCTCGCCATGAGAGAAATACTAGAAGAGAAATTCCGTTTTATTATCGGCGTGGCCGTTTGTCTGGCTGTTCTTGCTTGTTCGCAAGATCTCGCTGCTGTGAGCCGCATGATGGTTTTGTTCAGTGATATCGCCCTGCAAGGCACGGCCATTTGTACTTATACAGGTAATGAGCTGGTGCAAATCGGCTGGACTTTAATCAATCAATCAATTACTGAGACCTTCATGATTTCGTCTGCTTTATATGGTCTGGCCGGTTTAGCTATTACTCATTGCCTGAGCAGAACCCGCGTGTTGCCACGATCTTTAGCGTGGGCGCATCTGCCTGTCTGGCTTTGTATGCTGGCAATTTCAGTCACCACATTTAATGGCATGGTGTCAGTTGCTATGTCGCTTATGTTTGCCGGCAATCTAGGTTTATCTTTTCTCGCTGCATTTTCTGGTGTAAATATAGACTCTGTACTTGAGCAAAAAAGAGAATTGAACATTGCTGCTGCATCGCACGGAGAAGGAAAATCTCCCGGTGAATTCGATCCTGAACTAGCCGATTCTGCCGACCATTCTGCTATTTAGTCATTTAGCTATTTAATCATTTATCCTCCATTTAAGAACCATTTAAAGCCTTTTATCGAATTGGCTGGTAAATTATGACATTGGCCTGATTGCTTGGCCGTAATGGCTGGTATATATTGGGTTAATTAGAGCTCTAAATGGTCTATTTGCGGTCTGTGGACGGTCTATAAGTGAATTGGCAGGATAAATTAGCCCAGGAATTGGCTGGAGTCAGCAGAAGCGTGGCTGGAAAATCTGCAGCTAAAACCAGCACCTCTCATTTATATGTACGGGTGGTGGAAAGCCTCAAGGCGGCAATTCATTCTGGCGAACTGGTTGCAGGTGTTCGCTTGCCTACCAATCGTGAACTGGCTCAAGAGCTCAAAGTAGATCGCTCGACAGTAGCCCGAGCTTACCTTGAACTTTCGCAGCTAGGTTTGATTGAGTCTCATGTGGGTCGCGGAACTTTTGTTAGTGCTGTTAGCGCTGTCAGTGCCGTCAGTGCGCGCTCTGATTTTCGCTCGAATGCCAGTGCGCGCTCTAGTTTGAGCTCCAGTGCTAGTACTAATTTAGCTGCCAACTTCGAAGATAAGATTCAGTGGCCGGCCATTTTTTCTCGCTATGCTGATGGCCTCTCAAGCTCGATGAACAAATTGCCGCAGCTAAGTTCAGGCGATGCATTCATCTCTTTTGCCGGGGGCATACCGTCGCAAGATTCTTATCCCAGTCATGAGTTCGAAAAAATCGTTCTCGATCTTTTGTCTGATGGACGTGGTGCCACCATGTTTGATTACAGCCCCTTTGCCGGAGAGCCTGATTTACGCAGGGCGGTGACCAAGCATTTGGCTATGCGCGGAATGAGTTTTGCTGATCAAGAATTGCTGATTCTCAGTGGTTCTCAGCAAGGTATTGACCTGGTGGCTAACTTACTCATTGATCCGGGTGACTGCGTTCTAGTAGAAGAGCCCACATATTTTTGGGCCATTTCTAATTTTAAAGCCAGACAGGCGCAGCTTATTGGTTGCCCGCTTGATGAAGAAGGCATTTCACTGCAAGCAGTGGAAGGGCACCTGATTCGGTATCAGCCGAAATTTATTTATGTCATGCCCAATAATCAAAATCCTACCGGTATTACTATGTCACTGGCCAGGCGAGAGGGCCTGTTAGCTCTGGCACGCAAGTATCAAACTCCCATTTTAGAAGACGACTATTCTGGCGATCTGGCCTATGACGGGGAACCCTTACCGTCATTGCGGTCGCTTCCTGGTGGCGAAGATATGGTCATTTATCAAGGCACTTTTTCAAAGGCCCTCTGCCCTGGCATTCGGCTTGGCTGGCTGGTAGCGCCACAAGATGTAATTGATAAATTGAGCTTTGCTAAAAGAACCAGCGATTTAGCTACCAATTCTATGGCACAGGTTATCCTCACCGAATTTTTGCACCGTGGTCTTTATCAGGAGCATTTAAGCAGAGTTAACAAAATCTACGCTGAACGTCGCGACACTGTCATTGCCGCTTTGAGGCAAGAATTGCGCGGCTATCCTGATATCACCTGGTCGACACCATCAGGCGGTTTATTCATCTGGCTGACTTTGCCTCAGGGTGTTTCTAATCGCGATTTACTCGAATTTGCCGTGGCTGAAAAAGTTGTGTTTTCGCCTGGTGATCTCTGTTTCCTTGATTCTAATTCGCTCAATCATTTGCGCCTTTGTTTTATTCAAAATTCTAACGAGCGCATAATTGAAGGCATCAAAAGATTGGCCCGGGCAATCACAAAGTATCTCGACCATCACTACCTTGAGCGCGCTGCCAACACCATCAGGCAAAGGCACAACGAGCACGTATTGATTTAATTCTAATTTCTCTGGCCAAATCTTTCTAAGTAGAAATCATCACTTAATCAGGAGTTCACATGTCTACAGTCATTACACCAAGAACAGGTACCAGACTCGTCAAAGAAGCATTAGCACAAATGCTCAAAGGCGGAGTAATTATGGATGTGGTCAATGCTGAACAAGCAAAGATTGCAGAAGAAGCGGGCGCTGTAGCCGTTATGGCCCTTGAGCGTGTACCAGCTGATATTCGCGCCGATGGTGGTGTTGCCCGCATGAGCGACCCCGAATTGATTATTCAGATCATTGAATCAGTTTCAATTCCAGTTATGGCTAAAGCAAGAATCGGCCACTTTGTCGAAGCTCAAATTCTTGAATCGCTGGGTGTTGACTGCGTTGACGAAAGCGAAGTTTTAACTCCTGCCGATGAAGAATTCCACATCGACAAAAACGCTTTCACCATTCCTTTTGTTTGCGGCGCTAAAAATCTGGGCGAAGCTCTCAGGCGTATTGGTGAAGGTGCTGCCATGATGCGCACCAAAGGCGAAGCCGGCACCGGTGATGTTGTTGAAGCCGTGCGCCACGCTCGGGCCATTCTGGGCGAAATCAGACGACTGACCGCAATGCCCAAAGAAGAGCTAATGAGCTATGCCAAAAGCATTGGCGCCCCTTACGAGCTCATTGTCAAAGTGGCCGCTGAAGGTAAATTACCTGTAGTCAATTTCGCTGCTGGTGGCATTGCTACTCCAGCTGATGCTGCTTTAATGATGCAACTGGGTGTAGACGGCGTCTTTGTCGGCTCTGGTATTTTCAAATCAGGCAATCCGATGCAACGTGCTCAAGCCATTGTTAAAGCCACCACCTTCTATAAAGATCCTGAAGTTCTGGCAAAAGTAAGTCGCAATCTAGGCGAAGCTATGGTCGGCCGCAACTGCCGCGATCTGGCTCCGGCAGAAACTCTGGCTAGCCGCGGCTGGTAGATTTTTATGATTGTTGGCGTGCTGGCTTTGCAAGGCGATTTTGCCGAGCATATCAATATGCTCACGGCCTGCGGTGTGAAAGCTGTAGCCGTGCGTTATGCGGCAGATCTTGACGCTCTTGATGGTCTGATTATTCCCGGTGGTGAATCAACTGCTGTAGACAAGCTGACCGATGATGGCAGTGCGCCTATCTTTTCGGCCATCAAGAAAAAAATCAGCGAGCAACAATTGCCGGTTTACGGCACTTGCATGGGCTCGATTTTTCTTGCCAAAGATATCGAGGGATCAAAGCAAGGCCGTCTGGCGGTGATGGACGTCAAGGTCAGGCGTAATGCTTTTGGCCCGCAGCGTCGCAGTTTTGAAGCTGATCTTGCCATTGAAGCTCTTGGTGCAGAACCGTTTCCTGCTGTTTTTATTCGTGCGCCTTTGATTACCGAATGTGGGGCTGATGTAGAAATATTGGCGCAATTAAACGACGGTATTGTCATGGCGAGACAGAATAATTTGCTTGTGACCGCTTTCCACCCTGAGATTACCGGCGATTTGCGTGTGCACCGTTATTTTCTTGCCATGGTGGCAGCACATAAATTGCAGTAGTTGTTTTGTTTGGATTTTCGCCCCTGGCCACCTGGTGGTGTCTGATCTGCTCGCCTAAGAAATTTTACAACCGTGCGCCCTGAAGGCGCGAAGGAGGATTTGATGTAGAAGTTGAATCCAACATAGCGCCATGCTGCGCAGGAGATGGAGGTGGGCCCTCCGAA
>CASBPX010000233.1 GCA_949127735.1 Candidatus Obscuribacterales bacterium
CTGTATGTGTTTTGTTGTGCTCCACCCGGCATAACCACGTGGAGTGTAGAGCCAATTGCGTTTGCGCTGGCTATGGCGATTGCCGATGATGATGGTGGTAAACATGTCAAATCGGCATGTTAGCAACTCTTCTAAGGTGGTGATTTTACTTGTTTCTTCTGGTCTATACGCATTGGCGACAATACCGCACAATGTTTGCGGGTCTTTGTGTTCAAGAAATATTTCAATAATTTTGTAGATGCCATCTTGCCGAGTTTTGCTTTGCACATTGTAGAGGGCAACCACCATGTCGCACTTTGCCAGAGCTCTTGCTCTGTCCTCAATCCATTGCCATGGGCAGAGCAGATTAGAGAGGCTCAAGGTGGCAAAATCGTGTGAAAGTGGTGCCCCTAATATTGATGCCGAAGCCAGTGCCGCCGTTACACCAGGCAATACTTCCACGTCGAAAGTGTCTTCTTCGCTCATTTGTTCGAAAGCCAGTGTGGCCATGGCATACACACCGATGTCGCCACTTGAAACCAAACAGACTTTTTTGCCTGAGCGGGCTTGTTCAATAGCTGTCTTTGCACGTTCAATTTCAAAAGTGAGGTCTTTTACGATCACCTCTTTCTCTGCAATCCAGTCGCTTAGCCAGTTTAAATAGAGGCCATAGCTCACCACCAGATCACAATTTTTCAGAGCTGCCTGGGCAGCTGCTGTAATTTGTTTTTGGTCGCCAGGTCCTACGGAGACCAGGCTCAGTAAGCCCTTAAGCATTGGTACTCCGTGTATCGTCAACGATGGCTACAGCAACTCCATCGTGGGTAAATTTAGGGCATATAAGTTTGCCTCTCGGGCTGGCTAAAAGGGCACAGGGTTCGCAAATCGCTGCAGCTCCAGTTGTTTGTTCGACCCAGGTTGACAGCTGACCGGCAAAAGGACGAGCGATCAAGTCAGAGACGGCAAAAATCTGAATGGGAATTTTGTTTTCTTGTGAATAGGCCAATATCGCGCCTTCATTTTTTTTCAAATCTACTGTCACCAGCTGCCTAACTTCGGCTAATTTGCGCTCTCCCAGAGCTAGGTCAATAGCATTAGCTATCTGTGCTACTGAAACCCCTTTTCTTGTTCCAATGCCTATGGTGAGGCACTTAAGTGCTTCTGTAGCCGTGGTGATCACAGGAATGCTTGAGACAGTTGCTGAGACTTTATAGGCAAGGTCGTTTGCGCCTCCTTCGTGCCCACCAGTGAGGGCTATGGCAAAGCGAAAAGCTTCATCGCAAACCACGACTCCAGGATCTGTCATTTTATCCACAAGAAGACCGTCGACGAAACGCACGGCAATGCCTGTAGCCATCACCAGAAGCCATAGCGAGTGTGTTTTGAATAGGCTGCGAAAATATTTCTTCGGTTCACTATGGGCGAAATATATTTTTCCACTCAATGCAGCGGCTAAGTCTTCAGCCAGATTAAGGCTTGATTTTCTCAAAATAAAAATGCCGAGATCTACGCTCATTTTAGACTCTCAGCTTGGCGAAAGCGGTGTGAGTATTGCCCGGAATATAGTTTAGATTCCACCGGCAGCTCGTCGCCGAGTACGTCGCCCACAATGAGCATACTGGTCAATTCCCAGTCGTCCAATTTGATTTCGCTTAACAGGGTTTCAAGCTCACTGCGGTGAATTTTTTCACCAACATTCCAGCTAGCCTTCTGAACCAGCGCTAGCGGCGTTTTGCCTGGGTAAAATTGCAGCAAAGTCGAGACGATTTCGGGTAATTGGCGCCCTGAAAGAAATATGCACATGGTCGATTTGTGGCTGGCCAGTTTTTCCAATGATTCTAGTTCAGGAACTTTAGATGCTCTGCCCGATAGTCTGGTGAGAATGATGGTTTGTGAGACTTCAGGCTTAGTCAGCTCAGTTTTAAGTACTGCCGCTGCGGCAGTAAAAGATGAAACACCTGGAGTAATTTCGTATTCGATTTCTAGCTTTTTAAGCCATTCTATTTGTTCGGCCATGGCGCCATAAATGGCCGGGTCTCCTGAGTGTAAGCGGGCAATATTTAAATCGTGAGCCTTAGCTGCCTTGAAAATATCAACTTGTTTGTCTAGAGAAAGCGATGCCGTATTGTGAATTTTTACGTTCGAGCGACAATATTTTAAGATTACCCTAGGTACTAGAGAGCCCGCGTACATCACAATCTCCACGCTTTGCAGAAGCTTTGCTCCACGAATGGTGATCAGGTCTTCCGCTCCTGGTCCTGCCCCGATAAAAAATACTTTCATTCTGTCATTTACCTTTAGATAAGCCTTAGTGGGAAGCTTCTGAGTGAAAGAAGAATGGTGTTTTTCTGATCAACATGGTGCTCAGATAATTGCTCGCATCATCAGGCAAAGATGATTGGAGCATCTTTGCGCATTCGGTTAGTCTTGGTATGATCAGTTCGTTTTCAAAGCCCAGGCGACTGGCAAAGCCGCACAGTGAAGCAATTCCTAGTTGATCAATTAATTTGAGCACCATTGGCAGACGGTGGCCAATTTTCATCAGCACAACAACATCATGATTTTCTATTTCTGCTTGCAATTCACTGATGCTGCTGGGGCAAGGTAAAATCAGCGTGCGCTCTTTGCCCTGTCCGAGTGGCCAATCAATTGCCGCCGCTACAGCAGCATAGCTTGTAATACCAGGTATGGTTGCATGTTCAATTTCAGGTGCAAAAGCCAGTAGCGCTTGCAGCATATAGCCATAAGTTGAGTAAGTGAGCGTGTCACCAATGGTCAGATAAACTACAGCTTTTCCGCCGGCAATTTCTGCTGCTATTTCTTGTGCTAAGTTTTCGTAGCAGGTCTGAAGGCAGCTCCTATCTGTCTCCATGTTGTAGAGAATTTCGCGAATTTTGTCTGGCGGAACGCGCAAATCAGCAATGCATTGTTTGGCTACAGAATTTAGCGATTCTTTGGCTCTGGGAGCATAAACAATATCGGCGTCAGAAATGGCGTTGACCGCCGCCACTGGAATAAGGCCGGCAGGACCAGGACCAACACCGATGCCAATTAATTTTCCGGTTTTCTGCGCTTCATTATTTAGCATTATGGTTCACCAAGAAGACGCGAGTTCATCGCGAGCAATTTCACTTTTATAAAATCAATTTTCGATAAAGGCTGCAGAGCGGCGTGCGTCTGCAGCTGCTCTGCAATTTCATTTTCAACATGCTGCCAAAACTCTGCTGCCAGGCGAGATTCAGCCATAATTTCGATGGAGTGTTCTACAGTATTGGCTTGGGCCAACCTGGCGCACAGATCACGGCAAATACCCATTGAAGACGCTTCTGCCGCAATGACAGACATGGCCATCTCACTTTTGCTCGAGTGAAGATTGAAAGAGCCATTTAGAACTTTTGCTAGTTTTCCCGGATGGCCAACAATGTGCAGATTTTTTATGGCAAAGTTTGTCTCATGGCAGTAGGTGGTCAGGGCACTGATTGCCGCTCCCAAAAAATTTGAAATATGCACCATTTGATCTGCCGGCAATTGCAGATTCTGGCGACAATATGAAAGGCCAATATTTCCAGGTAAAAAAGCTAAACTTTCGGGTCGAGCGGCACAGGCAGAGCGCACATATAATTCTACGGAAGCTTCATAAGCTGCCAGAGACAGCGGCTCGACGATGCCGGTAGTGCCGAGAATGGATATACCGCCAATGATGCCAAGTTTTTGATTAAAGGTCTTCTTGGCAATAATTTCCCCGTCCAGGCAGCTGATTGTGATCTCTAAACCTGGTAGATAGCTTGGCTGTAAATCTAAATCTAGTAGCACATCGTTTAGGGCGTCTAAGATCATTTTTTCTGGAACGGGATTAATGGCTGGTCGCCCAACTGAAATTCGCAGGCCGGGCTTACTTACCGTTCCCACTCCGGCACCAGCATAAAGACGCATACCAGGTAAGCTACTGCGTGCTATTGTGGCTGTGATTAAGGCACCGTCGGTGCAGTCAGGATCATCACCCGCATATTTTGTTACTTGTGCCGAAGCACTGTCTTGACCAAGCCTCTGGGCCGCTGCTACTGGAATTTTTAGATATTCTTGCCGATTTGGTAGTGTAACCTGCACGTTGCTCATAGTTTCGTTAGTGAGTAGTTTGATCAGTGCTGCTTTAGCCGCGGCGGCTGCACAGCTACCTGTGGTGCGGCCTCGTCTTAAGCCGTTCTCGGCTAAAACTGCTAAGTCATATTCAGTTTGCATTTTATTTTTCATTGCAGACCTTTTTATTGCAAGATTTTTTCATTGCTGGGCTCGGTCAACCCATTGACGGCATTGATCATCAGCGCATTAACTACGCATGCTGCCCATGGTGAGCCGCCACGGGTTCCGCTATTGGTAATTCTAGATATCTGGAAGGTTTGTTTTAATTCTTCTTTGCACTCCCTGGTGCCAACGAAACCGACAGGCAGTGCAATTACTAGTTGCGGTCGCCAATTAAACTCTCTAATTAATCGAATAGTTTCCATCACCGCTGTTGGTGCATCACCAATTGCCAGAACCAGGTCGTTGCCAAATAATTCCCAGGCGCGGCGAATGCCCATAGCACTAAGAGTTACTTGTGCTCCCTTATTGTTTTCGGCTTCTGCGCGAAGAGCGGTCTCGCGATCGTGCACGCCGCACCAGGTTGATATTTCAAGCTGATCAATCAGCAAGCGTTTCAATCCGCTTTGCACCATTGATACATCACAAACAATGCGCCGACAGCGTAGCAATGCTTTGCTGCCAATGGCAGGCGCGCCTGGTGAAACAAACAAATCGTCGGCAGCGTTTAAATCTCCTGAGGTGTGGGCCAGTCGCTGTGCAATGTACAAAAGATCTGGTGGCATATTTGACCAATCTCGTGCCGCAGCGATAAGGCGAAAACTTTCACGCTCAATGGGATGTGGTGTGTAAGGTTTTGACCTCAATGATTGCGCTGTGGCTGATTCTACTTGAGTCGGTTTCTTATGGTTTGAGACTTGAGGCTGCCCTACTTGATTTTCATAACCGACTACTTGCACCCTGTATTTGCAGAGCGAACAGTTCATGTGGGCTTTTCCTAAATGGCCTTCCAGTGACCGTTCAAGGAAGACGTCAGCAACCTTTTGATCTGGGCCAAGGTAATTTGCCAACAGTAGCTCAGGCATTAGAAAGTCTGACTGGGCATTTTTTCGCTTTTGCCATTTTTGGCTCATGGAGCTGCATGCCGTGATCACTCGCTTGTAGAGTACACCTGTAAATAATAGATAGGGCATTACTAGCAGTCTTTTTTTGCCCAATTTTGTCGCTTCGACCAGCCCGGTTTCGGTTAAAGGTGATGCGGTGCCGGTAAAGCAAACGTAACTGGCACCGAAGCCCATGCCTTCTTCAAGCATGCGTGCCAATTTGCTGATATCAGCGTTGACGTCTGAATCAGAAGTTC
>CASBPX010000234.1 GCA_949127735.1 Candidatus Obscuribacterales bacterium
GAAGAAGAAATTAGAAGTGTGCAAGACTATTTAAGACGCCTGCCAAATCTTGACGACCAGTCTCGCAATCTGGTTGTAGAAACTTTATTGCCAGGTCAGAAAAAAACAAAATCTTTGCTAACGGCCTTGAGAAAAAAAACAGCATGTTAGAAGAAAGTAGCGTCTATCCAGACTCAGTTGAATATCAGGTTGATGACCGGCCGCTTTGTTCGGGAATGCAATTTGTGCTCACCGACCCGGCGCACCCACGTTTAATCTTGAAGCGCGGCAGTCATTTTTTAGTAATGGATCAAACCGGTATGATTCCCGGCTGCAATACTCTAGGTTACGGTTACTATCGTTATGACACCAGACACATCAGCCGCTGGGAACTGACGCTGGATGATGTGGCACCATCACTGCTATCAGCCTCAGTTGATGCCGGTTACGCAGGCAGCTTTCTTTACACTAATTCTGAAACTGGCAGTCTGCCTCAGCAAACACTGATGATCCAGCGCGACATGGTGCTGAGCGACTTGCTCTGGGAAAATTTTACGATTCACAATTATCACAATCAAGCCGCCAAATTTGCACTCAAGTTTACATTTCAGTCTGATTTTGCCGACATGTTTGAGGTCAGGGGCTTGAACCGTCCCGAGCGAGGCAAACATATGTTGCCTCTCAAAGACAAGCACAATAAGAGTCTGTTTCTTGCTTACCGCGGCGTTGACAATATTCTGGTTGAAACCGAAATTAAGTTTGTCGGCCTCGTGCCCAATGTATTGAATACAACAGACGGCGAAGTGATTTTTAATATCGAACTGGCACCACATCAAGAGATTGATATGCAATTTTGCATCTCATCGCGTTGGGAAGGCAAAGTGCCAGACCTGGTGCATAATCACAATTCATACTGGGCGGCGCGCAACGCTGCCGACAATGAGTTTAAGGCCTGGAGCGACAATGGCTGCCAAATTCTCACAGCCGACAAACTACTCGATTTAACCATCAGCGCTGCTATGCGAGATTTATACATTTTGCGGCAACCTACTCCAAAAGGAATTGGCATGGCGGCCGGTGTGCCTTGGTACAGCACACTTTTCGGCAGAGACAGCGCCATTACCGCATGGCAAGTTTTACCCTTCATTCCGCAAATAGGCAAAGAATGCGTTGATGTTTTGGCAGCTTATCAAGGCAAAAAAGATAACGACTTCACCGAAGAAAATGCCGGCCGCATCATTCACGAATTAAGACTGGGTGAGCTTGCGCGCTCATTGCAAATACCTCACTCGCCCTATTACGGCAGCATTGACTCGACGCAATTATGGCTATATTTATTATGCCAGTATGTTGATTGGTCGGCTGACATAGAAACAGCCGAACGCTTGTGGCCCAATGTTGAAAGCGCGTTGCACTGGCTTGAAACCAATCTTGAAAGCGGTTACCTGGCCTATCAATGTCGCTCTACTCAGGGCTTGCCCAACCAGGGTTGGAAAGACTCAAACGACTGCATCATGTACGACAGTGGTGCTCTGGCAAAAGGTCCTATTGCTCTTTGCGAACCACAAGGTTATCTATATTCATGCTGGTTGGAAGTGGCACGGTTGGCTGACAGTCTGGGCAAATTCGATCTTGCGCGCAAGTTGTCATATTTAGCCGGTCAACTCAAACAACGTTTTCAAAAAGATTTTTGGATGGAGAACGAGCAATTTATCGCTCTTGGTTTAGATGGTGACGGCAGGCAAATCAATGTGATTTCGTCCAATCCAGGGCATCTTCTATTTACCGGTATTCTCGATCAGCAAAAAGCAGATCTGGTGGCCAGTCGATTGCTCTCTGCCGAGTTATATTCAGGCTGGGGTGTGCGCACTTTGTCTAGTCAAACAAAGGCTTATAACCCCATGAGCTATCACAATGGCACAGTATGGCCCCACGACAATGCCATCATCGCTCAGGGCATGCGCAAAATTGGTCGAGTTGATGGTGTGCACAAAATTTTGCAAAGCCTTTTACAAGTGACAAAAGCCGACCCCGAATTTAGATTACCTGAGCTCATATGCGGCTTTGAACGCCATCAAGCAGATAAACCGATTGATTACCCAGTAGCCTGTTCACCCCAGGCCTGGGCATCAGGCACAATCTTCCAACTGCTTACGGCTTGCTTAAATCTGCAAGCTGATGCGGCCAATAAAACTTTGCGCATTGTGGATCCACAGTTACCACCATGGCTACCTGAAGTTTCAATCAAAGGTTTAAAAGTAGGCTCCGCCTCACTTGACCTTGGCTTCACTCACATCGGCGGCATGACCGCTTGCCGGGTGATAAACAAAAGCGGCATCGTAAAAGTAATTATGGAGTCATAATAATGCGAATAGCTCAGCTTGCAACCAATGTCGAATGTGTACCTCCCGTTGGTTATGGCGGCACAGAATTGATTGTGCACTATCTTACTGAAGGCTTTAGCCGCGGTGGTCATGACGTTACTTTATTTGCCACAGGCGACTCACATACCACTGCTCACCTGGTTTCGGTGACGTCCAAGGCTCTGCGTACCAATGAACAATATCGCACCACACAGTGGCAGGCATTCGATATTCAAATGATGATGAAAGTAAGAGAAATGGCATCAGAGTTTGATGTAATTCACAACCACATGGGCTACCAAGCTTTACCTTATCTGGCAGATCTGGATTGTGCCGTAGTTACAACTCTGCATAATGGCATCAAGACTTATTGCGCACCAATCTTCAAAGCTTATAGCAAGCTACCTTACGTCTCTATAAGCAATGCCTATCGGCGCTTTAATTATGGCGATCTGCTTAATTATGTTGCCACTATATATAATGGCATTGATGTAGACGCTTTCATGCCACAAGAATTAGGGCGCAAATATTTGCTGTTTCTCGGCCGCGTCTGTCGAGACAAAGGCACCAAAGAGGCAATTGAAATTGCCGAAAAACTAAATTTACCGCTCAAGATTGCCGGAAAAGTAGATGCTCTCGATCAGGAATATTTTGACACTCTAGTCAGGCCCCGTCTCAAGCCGTCTTTGATTGAATATATCGGCGAAGTCGGTCCTGAGGAAAAATTAGCACTTTACGCTGGTGCCCTTGCGGTTGTCTATCCAATTAATTTTGAAGAACCATTCGGTCTAGTGATGGCCGAAGCGCTTGCTACCAACACCCCGCTTATGGCTTTCGACCGCGGGTCTGTCAGAGAGCTTTTAATTGACGGCGAAAATGCCATCATTGGCAATACTGTTGATGAGCTAGTGCAACGCTATCCTGAATTGCAAAAATTTGACCGCACAAAATGCCGTGAGCAAGCACTAAAGTTCAGCAATCAAGCGATGATTGAAAACTATCTCGGTGTCTATGAGAAATTAATGCAGCCATCTAAAACCAGGTGATGGAGATCTGAAAGTCAGCTCTAACCGCCGGGAAAATCATCATCTGTATAAAGTTGATTTTCTTCAGGACTATCTTTCATAGAAATTACTACCAGATCACCTTTGTTAGCGTTCTGGCAGTTGGGGCAAATCAGAGCTCCTTGCTCAAATTTGAATTGCTTGTTGCACTTGTTGCACGAATAAGTAGCAGGCTCCGCTGGCTTGTTGGGCATCTTGGCTTTCATACTGATTCCTCGATAAATTAGCTTAAAACCATATTTTCAAATTGCGAATTGACGTTCTCTTTGTCGTTAGCCGACAAGCCTGCGGCCAGCGCAGGATAATATTCCTCAAGGCAAAAACGCAAATGCTCGTTCATTTTCACAGCCAAATTTTTCAATGCATTAAGATAGCCCGGTTCATCAATGTGAATCATGATAATGCTGTCAATGGCTTCTTTCATATCTTTAATTTGCGCTCCAGCTTTTTCACTCAGAGGCACGATCAAATCGCTGTCATTAATATTGTTGACAATCATTTTTTCTTTTTCAAAGTGTGCTTCCAGTGAGGCAAACGCTTTTTTACTTTCCTCGAATAAACGGTCTTGCGGCCATTGAGCAAACTCGGCTACCGTCTCGTTGAGCCGATGAGCAATAGCTTCGCCGTCATCTTTCAAATACTTAAATATGTCCATTTGGTCTCTCCACTCTACTGGCTAAATTTGTACTGGCTACATTTATACTGGCTACATTTATACTGGCTACATTGCCCCAATCTCGACGGTAGGTAAACACTTTAGTTCCATTTGTCGAATGGAACTTTTAAGGCCCACGGGCGCCATAAAGCAAGGTCGGCGAACAACTCAAACGACAATATAAGGTAAAGCAATGGACATCAATCGACCGACCAAATCAATCTGGATGGGATCTGAGGCGCCGCGCTTTTCTGAAGTAACAGAAAATCTTAGCTGTGATGTTGCCGTGATTGGTGCCGGTGTAGCTGGACTACTAGCTGCTTATAAACTTCTCCAGGACAACCTACAGGTGGTTGTGATTGATGACGGCAAAATCGCCGGTGCCCAAACTCAACGTACTACGGCACATATAACAACCGTGCTCGACAGTCGTTACTATGAGTTGGAAGCTTTGCATGGTACGGATAACGCTCGAAAAGTAGCTCAAAGTCACAATTTGGCCATTGACTGGCTTGAAGAAATTATTGAAAGCGAGAAAATCTCCTGCCAATTTACTCGTTTACCAGGCTATCTATTTATTGACCCGAATAGTGATGCAGCGAAAAACAAAGAGAAGCAGGAAGAATTGGACAGAGAACTCGCTGCTCTTGCAAGGGTAGGATTGGATGGAGCAATTGTAGAAAATGCTTTGTCTGACTTCAGTGCGCAAATCACGTCTATCAAAATAGAAAACCAGGCGCAATTTCACATACTTGAGTTTTTAACCGGTGTGGTGCATGCCATCAATAATATGGGCGGGAAAATATTCAATCACTGTCACATAACAGAAATCAAAGACGGCGATAAAGTGAGCCTGCTTACAAACAATGGTCGCACCATTGAAGCCGCCAACGTTGTAGTTGCTACTAATAGCCCAATCAGCAACTGGCTTGCAATTCATTCGAAAGTTGCTGCCTACCGCACCTATGCCATTGGCGCCCAATGTGGCGAAATAGCTGACGGCTTATATTGGGATACCGAAGAACCATATCACTACATACGATGCCAGAAAATCGACAATAAAAACTACATTATCGTCGGCGGTGAAGATCACCGCACCGGGCAGGAAAACGACTATCAATTACGTTTTGACAAACTGGAAAAATGGGCTCGCAGATTTATTCCAGACATGGGGCCACTGGAATTCCAGTGGTCAGGTCAAGTGTACGAAACTGTCGATGGATTGCCGTATATTGGTCACGATCCAGGGCACACTAAAAATGTTTACGTGGCCACCGGTATGTCTGGAGTTGGCATGTCTCAAAGCGCTGTAGCAGCCCTCTTACTTAGTGATTTAATTGCTGGCAAAGAAAACAGCTTGCAATCGATATATGAGCCTACCAGAGTTACCATTGGTGCCGCTGGAGAATTTTTGAAGGAAAATATCAGCACTGCCAGTCAGTATTTTGAGCATTTCGGCAACGTTGCAGCTGAGCTGAGTGATATCGCCCCTGGTGAAGGTGAAGTAATTTCAAAAGGCCTGCAGAAAGCAGCGGTTTTTCGCGCCGAGAATGGTTCAGCTATTAGCTGTACCGCTGTATGTCCGCATATGAAAGCAATAGTGCGCTGGAATTCTTTGGAAAAGAGTTGGGACTGCCCAGCTCACGGCTCACGCTTTGACTCATGCGGCAAAGTGCTGGATGGCCCTGCCAATAACGATCTTGAGGCTTGCGAAATTGCTGGAGACGACGAACAGGTTTCGATACTGACCACACAAATTGCACCATTAGAAGGGTAGTTCGATCTAAATATGGAACCACTAGATTCGCTCTGCGTCATAGAAATCGCCAACGCAAAAGCAAAGGCTCATGACTAATTTGAGTGCAATTTCCAACAGCGCAAAGCGCTAACAAGCAACTATTTGAGGGGTGTGTATCATGTCTATTTTAGGTTTTATTATCTACTTACTCGTCGCGGCCGCTTGTGCCTGGATTGCGGCATCAATAGTACCTGGACGTGTGCCTGGTGGTTTCTTCACCGCCGCCATCTTTGGTATCATCGGCGCCTGGGTAGGCTCTAGTCTAATGGGTAGCTTTGGTCCAGTTTTAGAGGGCGTGGCTGTGGTGCCCGCTATCATCGGTTCAGGTTTGGTGATCTTTATGGTCGCTATGTTTACGCGAAGCACTAGCACTGTCTAAGCTCAACAACGGAATCGGAAAAAGAGGCTGTTCTCAAGCGAGCAGCCTCTTTTTTTGTAGGGTTGGAACTAATGTAGCGCTTGCCCGTCTCCATGAGCGAAAGTAGGAGGGCTAACGATGCAAGCTGTAGTCTGTCTTGTTAAGACATTTTCGCAGGCCGACAGTCTTGTCGGTCATCTGAAAAACGAAGGCTTCAGCAATAGCGATATCTCAGTTTTAATGCCAGATGAAAGCGGTATTCGAGATATGGGTTATGAAAAGCACAGTAAAGCACCGGAAGGTGCCACGACAGGCCTTGCTTCAGGAGCAATAATTGGCGGTGCAGTGGGTGCTCTAGCAGGCATTGGGGCACTGGCGATTCCGGGCCTTGGAGCATTTATTGCGGCCGGTCCGATTATGGCCGGACTAAGCGGAGCTGCTGTCGGCGGCACCGTTGGTGGTATCACCGGCGGATTGATTGGTTTAGGCGTGCCTGAATACGAAGCCAAACAGTATGAAGGCAAACTGAGAGAAGGTAATCTGCTTGTTTCGGTTCATACCGAAAATGCCGAACTTGCTCGCTGCGCCACACAGATATGCCAGGAGAATGGCGCCCACGACATTAGTTGTGTCAATGAAGAGAAAGTACATACCAACCCTTAGGGAGAATATAACAATGAATATGGATCAAATCAAAGGCGACTGGAAACAATTGCAAGGTAAAGTAAAAGCTCAATGGGGCAAACTTACGGAGGACGATATGACTACTGTTGAAGGCAAAAGAGACGAATTGGCCGGCCGCATTCAAGAACGTTATGGCCTGGCAAAAGAACAAGCTGAAAAAGAATTGGACGATTTCTGCAAGACGCTCTAACACATATACAAAGTAGTCTTCGAAATCAAGACTCTAAAGTTTCAAGACCTTTTAAAGAGGCCGCTTTCCGCGGCCTCTTTTTTCTTTTTTGGGAACTAACTCGAGGGCACGACAGTCTCTTATTTTGTAGAGCACATGAGAGGACAATAAAATGACAGCAAATGAACAAGATCTCTACGACAGGCAATTAGCCCGTGCTCTCAATCTGTATCAATGTACTGCCAGTGCTGATACCTTCGACAATGCGATCAACAAAATCAAAAACATTGAGAACCGTGTTTCATCTTTGGTAATCAATACAATGTGCGATCTTAAATCTGACATGCAAGAACTGGCACAAAAACTGGCGAGTGCAGGCAAGAAAGTTAGCGCTCTCATCCTTTTGCCTAGCGACATGTTCGTTGCGGAGAGTGATGGCGTCACTTCTGTAACGCCAGAAAACAACCTTTCCTTTATGCCGATTCTAATCAGGCCAACTGAAAACTTCTCACCTCCATCGATGCCAATTTCGATGGTTGTAACTGACAGCGAGAAAATCGCTAAACAAGCAATTGCCCTTAAGCGCGACCTCGCTGAGCAACTGGAGTGGTTTCAACAGTACGGACGAAACGGTGGTTTATTGACTGCGGCTGAAAAAGGGGCCGACAAACCAAAATCCCGTCACCTATCAATCGTTTCCGATACAACGATTCCTGCCAAAGCGGCTTAAAAATTCTTGGCTTGAGCGACGCAATAGTCTACGCACAATAAACTCTCGAATTTGCATTCGGGAGTTTGTTTTTTACTATTTATACTTTGAGTTTTGGGTGAGCCTGAATGATGGCCAGCCGGAAAAGCATGTCAGATGTTCACCAGGCCACCAAAGCAAAAACTAAATTGATATCAATCTAATTTCCCCAGACCTATATTAGTCGCATAACTGAGAGGTTTTGGCCATCTGGACAAAATGCATAATAATAAAAAAGGCCCTCCGATTTCTCGAAGGGCCCCGAAGCTACAGATTGTTCGAATTAAGCAGCGTCTTGCAAGTACACATTGATGGTACGTTGCATTTTAGCTCTAGCACGAGCGATACGTGATTTAACTGTACCGAGTTCAGTGTCAGTTATTTGAGCGATTTGCTCGTAGGAATAACCTTCAACATCACGCAGCATTGCTACCCTACGGAAACGAGCAGGCATTTTTGCCATTGCTTTTTCCAGAACATCAGACAGTTCGTTGGTGAGCAGTCTGTCTTCTGGTTGTGGAGCAGTTGCGGCAATTTCACGTGTGCCCATGTCTGAGCCGGTATCTGAAGTAAGTCTTTCATCGAGTGAAACAAACTGAGTATCACGAGGACGTTTGCGCAGTTCATCATAAAAGAGGTTGTTGACGATCTGGTTCAACCAAGTTTTGAAAGCGTAGGGGTTTTTCAACTTAGGCACTGAGCGCCACATGCGAATCATCGCCTCTTGCACCATGTCGGAGTTATCTCTCCAATCTGGAGCGAGTTTATAGAACATGGCAATCACTGTTCTTTCATGACGAGCAAGAAGTGTTGTCATAGCTTGCTGGTCGTTCTGTTGGCAGGCCATTACAAGTTCAGCGTCTGTCATATCTGCATAATTTTTAGGTTGCTCTACAACACGCAGGACAGGAGCAGACTTTTTGACGATAGACAGAGAATTCATTTATCTAATCTCCCAGAGAAAAGGTATTAATCGCAGGCGTCAGCGAGACGTGCAGCCTGCACGTCACCCGATTTGTTTAGTTAGAACACCGCGTTCGATTTGTCGATATTGCTATTCTTGCAGAAGCCACTTGCCAGCACAATTGGAAAAACCCCTAAGGCAAACATTTTCACTTCAGCTACAAAACTAAATTACTCCTGGCTCACCAAGCCAATACTCACAGCAAGCATTGACGACTAAAGGGGTATCACTAGGGGTTTTCCACAATACTTGAGATTTCCGAACTCAACCGGGAACTTTTCTTCCGTATCATTACAGCTACAGGAAACACTGGCTTAAACAAGTCGCTATGGGCGTTGCAAGGGAACACGCTATGGCATCGACAGAAAAGACGGCGCTCTTGACTAACCTCAGCCGGCAGGTAAGTGGGGCGTAATCAACTATTTTCGACTAGGCGTCGGAAAACATGATTGCCTTATAAAAGAGACAAGAACAAAATGGCCGCTTTTAAGCCTACCTATATAGGCTAAGGCATCGTGAAAACGGGCCTGACTAACTTAGCTATTCTGCGAAATTGGCGACTGCTCTTGAATCTGACCTTCAACATAATTTTTCAAGCTCTCA
>CASBPX010000235.1 GCA_949127735.1 Candidatus Obscuribacterales bacterium
GCACTCAAATCACGACCCAAAAGTCTCAAATTCGCTTCAATCGTACTTGACATGGCTCACGCTTGCCGAAAGTGACAACGAATATGGACCGAGTTAGCACTCCTTTCTTTATTGTGCCCGTCTCAACACATAATTAGCCACATTTGCCTGATCAAAATAATTTGACCGCAGTTTTGTCTAGTACCATGTGTGAGCACTTCATATGAAAGCGGTTATAGAACCAGTTATGCAGCCACCAGCTGAAAAGATTTCAAGACCGAACAATGCTCTTAAACAGATACTTGCGGCAGTTTTTGCCATATTGCTGCTCTGGCTTGCCTTTCGCGGCACAAATATAGCTGAGTTGTGGCGTTATTCGCAAAATATAAAGCCGCTCCCTGTACTCTTGATCTTTGTTTCCGGGATGTTAGGCGCCTTCCTTCGTTCTTACCGCTGGACGATTTTGCTCAGACCTTTATCAGACAAAAAGATCAGCCAATTCAACTCTTTTTATGCGGTCCTAATCGGCTACGCAGTCAACGTAGCAATTCCCCGCGGTGGTGAAGTGGCGCGCTTACTCTCAATTTGCAAATCAGAAAATCTGCCCTGGGCCGGCGTACTTTCAACCATGCTTATCGACCGCATGCTTGATATTGCCCTAATGGTTTTATTGCTCGGTTGTACCCTGGTAATTTTGCCCCCCGACTTGCTCGCTTCTATTCCTGGGCTGAAACAGGGCGGCCTGGTACTGCTTGTTGGAGTGGTGGTGGGGTTGATTGCCCTACCCAATGCCGGCCGAATTCTCAAAAAAATCCTCACACTTGATCTGGTTAAGACTCGACTGCCCGAAAATTTGTCGCTCAAACTGGCTCAATTAGCAGAGCAATTTGATACTGGTACAACGGCGCTCAAGAGTCCTGTGCTTTATCCATTTATTGCACTGCTCAGTGTGGCCATCTGGTTTACCTATTGGCTCAATTTCTATTTGATGGTCTTCGCTTTCGGCCTGGAAGATAAAATTGATGCGGCCAAGTGCCTGATAATATTCAGCATCGGGTCGGTAGGCGTACTCATACCCACACCAGGGTCCGTAGGCAGCTTCCACTATTTAGTTAAAATTGCTACTGTTGCCACGGCCCACATTCCCGAAGATCAAGCTCTGGCTTTTGCTACAGTTTTGCACTTCATGACCTTTGTAGTGGTCACCTGCGTACCCGCTGCCATTTTATTTCTCTACAAACGCTTGTCGGACTCAAAAAAGTAAACTCAAAAAAAGAATAAATTCAAAAATGGATCCCTTAAAATTTGCCGCCCGAATAACTTCATCTTTTGCCCTCAGCCATTTAAAGGCGCAAGCCTCGGTACTTGATGCCGGTTGCGGCGAAGGTGAAATAGCCGCATCAATGCAGAAAGGTGGCCTCAAGGTTACTGCCATTGATAAAAGGGCAGAGGCAGTGGCAAAAACCCAAGCCCTGGGCATAGCCTGCAGTTTGAATGATTTACAAAGCTTCGAGCACGCAGCCTTTGACGCCATACTGTGTAGCTGCGCCCTACACCATATGGATCCACTCGATCAGGCCCTGGCCAATGCTTCTCGACTACTCAAAGACGATGGAGTTTTATTGATTGAAGATTTTGGTTACGAAAGAGTTGATCAAAAAACTGTGGTGTGGCTGTTTAATCTAGCGCAATTAATTGCGAGTGGTGGCACTCGTCATCAGTGGCTTCTGGCAGAGAGAAAAAGCGCTAACCGTGCCCTTGAAGCCATGACCGTGTGGCGCAAACACAATGAAATTGATCACCATGTTATTCCTTTTGAACGTGTAAAAAACGTCTTGCTCGATCACTTCGAAATTGTTAGCGAACAAAGCGTTCCCTATCTATTTCGTTATCTCTGCGGCTTACTACCTGCCACCAAAGCTGGTGCCGAGCAAGCTGAGCAGATTTATCAATGGGAAAGAGAACAAGCGGAGGCCGGAGGCATAATAATGTGCGGCGCTCGAATTCTTGCACGAAAAAAACGAGTTTGATTTAACGGCTAGTCAAGACCGCAAATAAGTGGCAGAGAGAATATCGTGCACGTATGGATGACTATTGCTTAAGAGTTTGAAGCGTACCGCTTCGAGTTTCGCCGAGCCAGCCTCTGTAAGCCTGCCTACAGCGGTAAGAGCCTGAACATAGACGTCATAGCAATCGGCCAGTCGACCATAGTTGTGACGCTGTCGAAAAACTCCTATCGCTCTAAAAATTTGCTCTATCGCTTGCTCATTCTTATTCTGCTGCAAGCAAGCGACTGCAACCTGATAGCGAAACTCTTCCGCCGGGCCAAGAGGCGTTTCTACAAACTTCATAGATTTTAAAAGTAATGCCTCGCTTTCTGCTGGCCGTTTCAACTGCAAAAACGTGTCTGAGAGTTTTAGAACACAACGCAAAGTTGAGCGATGCTCATTAGCTAAAGTTTTTTCATTGATTTCGAGGGCACGCTTAAGGAATGGCTCGGCATCTGCCCATTGCCCTTGAGCAATCAAACAATCAGCGCTATGTTCAAGTACTGGAGCGAGGCTAGCATGTCCGACATAAAACGCTTTTTCTAAAAGTGTAATGGCCGAAGCAAAAGTCGCGGCAGCTTGCTCTAGCTGATTCAAAAATTGATAGGTCTGCCCCAACCTGTCGAGAATGGCACCGCTGCGTGAATCAGCGTTACCTAAAGCTTCCTGTCGTTTCTCTAGAGCATCGCGCAAAAGTCCCTCGCACAGATGCCACTGCCCTTTATCAAAAGCCTTATTCGCCAGACACTCTTGTGCTTGAGACTTATACAGGGCCCAAACTTTATCGTGCGCGTACTTATCAGATGAAGAAGCCAACACAGGCCTGTCTGAATTTGTCATTGTCATTCCAATCTATTTTTTCGATGGGTGGCAACAAGGACACCCCGCAATATGTTTGGCATCTGAGCGCAAAACAGACCAACACCGTGGTCTCTGGCAAAAACGTGCAAACCTGGATCCAATTTATTGTTATTCATAACTACACCAAATTGTTGTCTATTTTATGGTCGACACCATTGCCGTCATGTTCAAGCATCGGCGGAGCAATCTTAGAGTAGTAGTTACCTAGGCGATCGCGCGGCAGCAGCCACTCAATTTCGTTGCGAAAAAGAACGGCATCAAATTTTTCCATGGTGATATATCGGGAAGCGCCCAAAGCTCTAGCAGCAGTGCGCACTCCGTCAGAAAGATATTTCGCTACCTCCACAGGCTCGTTGCTAAAGCAAACAAACGGTATGCCCTGCATGTGCGGATCGCCACGGACCCAACGCATAAAATCGAAAATGCTGCCACCATTTTGCAAGTGCACATCACCAATAATCAAGTCAACTTCGCGTTGCTTCAATATATCCATAGCAGTTGCAAAATTATGGGCTTTGAGTATTTTATAACCAAAGTGTTCAAGGCTATCGGTCACCTGTTTCATCGGTCCCACATGTTCTAATAGAGCGAGTATTTGAGCTTCCATAATCAACAACCTATTTTTATTTTGCGTTCGGCGGTAATTTTGGCTTCGTGGGTGCCGCTAATGTAGCTTTGACCGGACCCGTCGGTTTTGGTAAATAGCGTAGTAATTCTGTTCTTAGCATCAGAGGATCAAACTCTTCCATAACGATGTACTGAGCAGCACCCAGATGGCGAGCAGTAATGCGAACGCCATCACTTAGATATTTGGCTATGACTGTAGGTTCTAGACTGAGTAAGACAAAAGGAATACCACTTAGCAGAGGATCGCTTTTCACCCACTGCAGGAAATCAAAGACACTGCCACCATTTTCTAAATGCACATCGCTAACAATCAAATTACAATGATATCCATGCAGAATCTCTTTCGCTTGCGAAAATCTATCAACCACATGAACATCGTGCCCGACGGCATTAAGACAAGCCGTCAGCTTCTGTGCATGGTCTTTATTCTCAATTAACGCGACTACGCCCATTTCACCTGCCTGTGTGGTTACCAGACAAGGTTAAAGAGGCAGTCACTGAACGACTCTAATTTACGCGACTTTTGCCCTAATCTCATATCATTGTAATGTCAATGAGGACAGTAAAGCTAATTTATATGTGAGAGCACCACCGATAATACCTGTAGACCGCTGCTCCATGGCGAATAGGCCTTAAGTTAAATCAAAACCATTTATTCGACCGTTAAGCACATGTGTTAACCAGGCAACAGAGCCAGGCTAGGAAGACTGACAGAGTGGGCAAAAATGGCTGGAGCGGCCGTTTAGCTTAATGCGTTCAATAGCTGCTTTACACTTTCTGCATGGCTTTCCTTCGCGGCCGTAGACCCATGACTGATTTTGATATCTGCCGTTTACACCACTACTATCTGTATAGTCACGCAATGTTGAGCCACCAGATATGATGGCTTGATTGAGCACCAGGCGTATATTTTCTACCAGCGCCGAAAGCTTATCAGCTGTCAGCTTTGAAGCAACAACTGTAGGATGAATACCAGTGAGAAACAGTGACTCATCAGCATAAATGTTGCCCACACCAGCGAGAATATGCTGGTCAAGCAAAGCCGTCTTAACAGCTTGTTTTTTTCCTTTAAATGCAACCAGCAGATGCTTACTGTTTAGCTCATCTAAGGGCTCTGCACCTAGCTTTAGCAAAGTAGGAATTATATCTTCAAAACTCTTGCCTTTAGGCTTGAACCACAGTCTGCCGAACACACGCATGTCTTCAAAATGCAATTCACGGCCGCTAGCAAGCAAAAAGCGCACTCGCAAAAATTTCGGCTCAGCTTTTGATTTCGCTTCGCGTACCAGGAGACGGCCTGACATACGCAGATGGCAGGCTAAACCCACTCCACCGTCCAGTTCAATCAACAAATATTTTCCGCGTCTAACTACAGTCTTAAATTTATGACCGGGCAGTGAACTGACAAATTTTTCCACACCAGGAAAAGCAATCGATTGCTCGCGCAATACCTCAACTCCGACGATGGCATCGTCTTTTAGAGCTTTCGACAGGCCCCGCTTTAAAGTTTCGACTTCCGGTAGCTCAGGCATTTTTAAGAGAAGAAAAAGGCAGCGCCAAGAATAGCGTAAATAGCCAGAAGCTGCACGCCTTCAAGCCAATTGCATTCACCATCAGTGGCAACGAATGACAAAATAATCACTGATACGACAATAGACAAAATTTCTAAAGAAGAGAAACAAAGATCCATGGGCCGGCCGATGAAGTGACCGGTGAAAACTATCACCGGCGCTACGAAAAGTGCTATCTGCGCCCCTGAGCCCAGGGCAATATTCATGGCCAGATCCATCTTGTTTTTCATAGCCATCAAGACAGCTGTACTGTGTTCTGCCGCGTTGCCTACAATGGCTACTAAAATTACACCAATGAAAATGTGGTTGAGTCCAAGAGTGGCTGCCGATTCTTCTACAGCATGAACTAGATATTCGCTCAAAATGGCTACGCCGACTGTTGCGATCAAAAGAATTCCTAAAGCCATGCGAGGGCTCCAGTGACCAATTCCAAGATCGTGCCCCTTATCATCGTCACTGCCTTGATAAAGCTGCTTGTGAGTTTTCAGAGCAAAGATCAGACTTAATATGTATACGACGAATTGCACACCTGAAATCCACATGGCCAGGTTGTAATCGCCTTCTTTTGAGCGATGTTGATTGGCCATTTGACAAACAGCCGGCACCGTCAAGCTTATAGCTGCAAGAGCGAGAAGAGTGGCCGATGTGGATGCGGCTGTACGATTGAAATACTGCGTGCGAAACTTTACGCCGCCGGCAAAAATAGATGCACCTAGCACCAGCAAGACGTTACCAATAATCGAACCTGTAATGGACGCTTCTACTACGTCAATCAAACCGGCACGTAGAGCCGATAGAGCGATAATCAATTCGCAGGCATTGCCGAAAGTGGCATTAAGTAGCGCCCCAGCACCAGAGCCAACGCGATCGGCCAATACTTCTGTGGCTTTTCCCATAATGCCTGCCAGTGGCACGATGCCAAGGCAGGCAGTAAAGAAGATGACATAAGCGGGCCAATGCAAATAAGTGCCGATAAACGGCATAGGAATGAACACAAGGAAAATATTGAGAATATTCTCAAAGGAAAATTTCATTTATTCCGGCACCGCATTTAACACCACAACTCGCAATCAGGCCAGAAAACAGAAACTCAATTTCTGTCTTACCCAATCTTTTGCTAAATACACTATAGGAATGGAAACCTGATTAAAAGAGCAACCGCAAAAAATCCAGCGCAGATTTGCTCTGAGAAAAAATTAAGTGGCCCCGACCCCTGGCAAAAGACCATATCGTTTACATATCTCAGTTAACATATTGCAATGACAAATTTGAAAACTGCGAATTTTAACGGCACGGCAACGGCGGGTCACAAGCCTGTCACAACATTAGGGGGTAGCTCGATGGTAGCGGTTAAGTCGGCATATGTGCCGACAATGGAATGTGAAACCGAACACTTTTTGATGGCCCAGAGACAACTTGACGAAATCGCCGAGGAAATGGGTCTCGACAAAGAACTGCACGAGCGCCTGAGATATCCCAAAAGAGCCTTAATAGTTACAGTGCCTGTGCGCATGGACGACGGCTCAGTTAAATCGTTTACCGGTTACAGGGTGCATCACGACGTCACCCTGGGGCCAGCTAAAGGAGGCATTCGCTTCCATCCGGAGGTCAATCTGGGCGAGGTCTCGTGCCTGGCTATGCTCATGACCTGGAAATGCGCGCTAATGGGCTTGCCTTATGGCGGAGCTAAAGGCGGAATTCGTTGCGAACCATGGAAACTCTCTCTCGGCGAAAACGAGCGGCTAACGAGACGCTATACATCCGAAATTATCACTTTGCTGGGCCCAGACAAAGACATCCCTGCTCCTGACATGTATACCAATGAGCAAACAATGGCCTGGATCATGGATACCTACAGCATCAACGTCGGCCACACAGTGCCTTCGGTAGTAACAGGCAAACCTGTTTCTATTGGCGGCTCATATGGCCGTACAGAGGCCACCGGCCGGGGCGTTGCCTATTGCGCCAGACGCGCCGTTAATCACTATGGCATCAAGGCCGACGCACCCACAGTAGTGGTTCAAGGTTTTGGTAACGTGGGCTCCATAGCCGCCAAACTGCTGCATCAGGCCGGCTACAAAATTGTCGGCGTCTCTGACGTTCACGGCGGCATTTACAATGCTAAAGGCATCGACATTCCTCGACTGTTCGCTTATCTCAGTGAAATGGGCAAGGTAGAAGGATTCACCGGCTCAACTCCTGTGAACAATCAAGATTTGCTCGAATTGCCATGCGACATTTTGATTCCGGCAGCTCTGGGGGGCCAAATTACAGAGGCCAATGCCCACAAACTGCAATGCAAAATTGTAGTGGAAGGTGCTAACGGACCGACAACACCAGAAGCAGATTTGATTTTGCATGACCGCGGTATTTATGTCATACCTGACATTCTCGCTAACGCCGGGGGCGTCACAGTGAGCTATTTCGAATGGGTGCAAGGCATGATGCATCTGTTCTGGAGTGAAGAAGAAGTCAATCAGCGCCTGGAACAAATCATGGGCAGAGCCTGCGATCAAGTGTTGGAACTGGCTACTAAAAACAAACTGAGCGCGCGCATGGCAGCACTGCGCATCGGTGTTTCGCGAATTGCCGAGGCCAAGCGCCTGCGTGGACTTTACCCATAAGTTCAAGTATTACTGCGACTTTGCGGCTTAGCGACTGATAAAGGCACTGGCTCATTACGGGGCCAGTGCCTCTTTTTTACGCTTTTCTGATTTGTTGAGCCAAATATGTGGCACAGATATGATACGCATTGCCCGCAATGCTCGGGTCAGCTTATGGTAAGCATATGTTTTCATCGCGTTCTTCTGCCGGTAAACAGAACACTCCTGCACCACGCAGTTTTCGCTTGCCGAAGCAATCGATTGTGCCCAATTACACCGATGTGCAGTTTTTAGCGGCAGAAGCCAACAAACAGCAGGGGCGCCAGGTTGAACTACCGTTCTCGGTTACTGAAGGATCGCAAGAATTTGTCGTAGCCGTAAAAGTGGACCACAATGTTTCTATGGATCCTGTTTGGACTTTAACTGCCGTCACTACGCAGGGTCACCAGGTAATTTTTCAACATGCCGAGCCTGATTTGAGCATGGTGACTAACTTGATTATGAGCGGCTGTGGATGCGATCTATTTTCGGATGACCTGGCCTCTGAAGCAATGATGGGTCGAGACACGCTTTCCAATCTAAACCCTGTGGCTACCGGTGAAGCCCCGCCAGTAGACGGAAAAATGACAGGCAGTCATACAGTTACCGACGCCAATGCCGTGGTCTTTGACGCGCCGAAGCCTGGTGTTAAAGCCACTCTTGAAGGCGACCTGACAAAAATGCAGGCACCTAACTTATTGCAATCTCTGAACATGGCCAAGATGACCGGGCGTCTTGACGTCAAAGATAAAAACGAAGAAGCGCGCATCTTTTTCTTAGATGGCACAGCAGTGCACGCCGAAATGAAAGACACCATTGGTGATGATGCCTTAATAGAGCTGGTCACCTGGACTGCAGGCGAATTTAGATTTTGGCCAGACGAAACCACTGCTCAAAAAACCGTAAAAAAGCGTCTCGATGCCATGCTCATGGAAGGTGTGACTCTTCTAGACCAGAGCCAATATTTAGAGTCTGCCGGCTTAAAAATGGAATCGTGCCTGGTTAAACGCAACGCCATAATTTCCGAACAAGAGTTTACTGCGCGTTTGCAGAAAGGCGCACCCATAAGCCTACAACCGCAGATTGATTTTTACGAACTGATTGATAATCACAGCCAATTTTTCGACATCTTAGCCAAGCGCCCCATGCGTAAAACAGAATATGTGCCAATTTTATTCAACTTAATTAGTTGCGGCTTGATTCAAGTTACCGACCAACAGGCGCGCTCAGCCGGTCGTGGACTGGGTATTGATGAAGGCACACTGCAAAGTGTAAGCAAAGCATTGATTCGCCAGGAAACCGGAATTTTGACCTATCCTGCTTTTCTCTATTTCTTACAACAAGAATATTTGCGCTACGAATATTTCAACTTTCCCTTTTCAATTATTGTTTTCAGCCTTGGTCACCGCAAAGGCGGTGCCACAGGGCCGGTTGAATCATTGCAAATATTGGCCGTCAAAAGAGCGATGCAGCGCATCAGCCTGGTGAAGCGGCCCATCGACATGCTCGGTCACTACGAGACATTCGACTATAGTTTAATTTTGCCGAACTCCAACGCTAAAGCCGCTGCTGCTCTTGCCCACCGTATCGTCGATGTTTTGCGAGAAGCACCATTATCTGCAGACATGGATCCACGAGGAATGGTTTTTGCTTTCGGTGTAGCCGGTGTGCCGGAAGATGGCCAGGAACTGGACAAACTCTTATCTGTGGCTAAAGGTGCGCGGGATATATCTAAATCGACGCAACGCATTGTACTTGCTCGCGAAGTTATTCCGTAGAGATGTATTTTTTAAAGTGCCAACTGGTGCGAATAAAGAAAATTTAGCTGGTATACGCTTTGATCGCAAAATCTATTTTTTGAAAACCTGAAGGATCCTTCAGGTTTTCAAAATTGGTAATTCGCCGACAGCAGTCTCAGCGGCTTCTGTGATTCATCAAAACCAACAGATTAGATCTGGCCCAAATCGCTTGACATCGCATGTGCAAACGCTAATATAGATACCTCGCTCGTCATAGCGACCTTTTCTTACTTTTTCTTTTACGGCTTGGCAAATATACGACGAACAGGTGACTGTATGCGGCACTTCGGTGATTCCGCGCAATCTTATAATTCTGGCGCAGAGAATCTCGCCACAGACGGACGCTTCGCTCCGCCTTTGTCTAAGCATGAAAAGACCGGTAACCTGGCACAGTTCATCCACGATCAATTTAGCCCGGCCAACCAATATGACTTATCGGCAAATGTTTATGGTGGTGGAGAAAGTGCCCGCAACCAGGAACGCGAACAGAAAAGTTTGCGCTCGATCTTGCCTCCTCTGGCACTCCGCTCTGACGCTCCTGCAGCGCGTTCTGAATCAATAGCAGATGTTCATCCTCTTCTCGCCCATCTGCGCAAAGCTGAATCGCCTAAGCCGGAAGCAACAATTTCGCTGGACTTCCGCAATCCGCTCTACAAATCAAATGACTTGACCACACGCAACAATGATAGAGCCGATGCCTTCAGCGCCGACAATTGCTATCAAACCATTTCAATCAATCCACAAGATGGCACCACTAAAACCATTACTACGTTGCCTGACTTATCTTCCACTAAAATTCATACCAAAAACGCCGACGGTTCATCTATCGCCTACACCGATGGGCTAGGCCGCACCGTCAGCGAAAATCGCTATAACGCCGAAGGCAAACTAATGATTTCTACCAGCACCGAATTCGGCAATGGTGAACATTCGGCAATACCTTCGCGCAAAGTAATTAAGACAGCTAGCGAAACCATAGAAGTAACAATGGACAGCACCGGTGCCGTGCTGCAACGCGTAGCGGTACCTTATTCTGACTTAAGCAGAAATGCCTGATTTTGCCAGAGAGATAAAACAGATAACTGTTGCTGTTACTCAAGGTGATATCACCAGGCAAGATGTAACAGCCATAGTTAACGCCGCCAACTCTTCACTTATGGGTGGAGGGGGAGTGGACGGTGCTATTCACAGAGCTGGTGGCCCGGCGATTTTAGCAGAGTGTAAGCAAATCAGAGCCATGCAGGGTCAGTGCGCGCCAGGAGAAGCTGTCATCACATGTGGTGGCAATTTAAAGGCCAAGTATGTGATTCATACTGTAGGGCCAATCTGGAGGGGAGGAAGCACGAACGAATCGACTGTGCTTAGAAATGCCTATCAAAACTCCCTGCAGCTGGGTGTCGACAATGAAGTTAGTGTTATTGCTTTTCCGTCGATCAGTACCGGCGCTTATGGCTACCCCTTGCAAGCGGCAGCTCAAATAGCTACCACCACGGTGAGCGAGTTTATTGCCAATATGGCAGAGCAAGAAACATTGAAAGAAATCCGCTTTGTGCTTTTCGACGCCCGCACCTTTGATGCTTACAAAGATGCGCTGGAAAATCTCAACTAGTTTTTCTCATCCAAATTCCCCTGCATTTTGTGTTTTTCCAGATACTCTTTAGCTCCGTCAGAGAGCAAATCGCGGTGCATGCGCCACGGATCTTGAAAAAATTCTATCGCTATCTTTCTGTCTAAAATATGAGTGACAAGCAGGTCTAGAGCTTGCTGCTCTTCACTCAGACCTTCAGCCACAATAATTCTGTCGCCTTCTTGGGGCTGATTCAATAATTTTGAAAAGTATTGGAATGCTAATAACTGTTGCCTTGGCATATGGCCAGTCATGATCACTACATATAAATTTTTCCACTCGTCGGCTGTCATGGCTTTATGCCATTCTGACACCGCTTTGTCCATAGCCTCAATCTGCGTGCCGGCAGCTTCGTAGGCATTGTGCATGTCAGGCGTAGCACACGAGCGCACATATTTTTGCAAGTCGACATGTGAAACTCGTTTCGCTTCAATTACTGTGCCAAGAAATGCCAGTGTCTTCTTGATTAGTTCTTCCTGCATAGGATTATCAGTTGGTGCTAAACCCTCATTTTTCTCAAGGCCACTGGCGGCTTGTTCAATGCCGGTCTTGTAGGTTTTTAGTTTGTCAATTTGCGCGGTGCTCAAATTTTCGTCAGTATGATTGATCAGTAAAACGAAGGTGCCAAGCGTGATATGCGCTACTTCTTTTAGGCCAGTATAGCGAGGCTTTATGATCACCACCGACTCTATATTTTTACCTTTATGCAGGGCAATCGAGTTACCAGAACAAACAATGATTGGGCCGAGACCGGCGCGGATTTCGTCTTTAGCGAGAGTGTAGTTTTTAAGCAGCTGCTCGTTAACCGCATTGAACGCTAGTGGTTTTTCGGTGACGGCGGGCTTGTCACTCGGCTGCGCTCCCATAGACTGACAAAGGGCTGGAGCCGCGTACAAATTAATTGACGACACAGCCAGCAATAACGAACACGTCGATTTAAAAGATTTCAAAGCCTCTCCCAATTTCTCGGTTTGAGCCTAACTCCATCTGCCCAAAATTCAAAGCTATTCGTCAAAGCCACGCTTAAAGTCACGCTTTCCGCCGCGCTGCAGCTTATCACGTTTGCTTCCTTTGTAGTCGCCGCCCCAATCATCGTCTTCTTCAACTTGCTGGCGACCGCGTTTCTGTCTATTACCTTTGCCACCATTTTTTCCTGATGCGGCATCTTCAACGGTGTAAATTTGCGGCTGGTGCTTTTTGTCTTGACCGCCTGACTTATCAGGCTGAACAACTTCAACAGGCTCAGCTACTTCGCGAGCAACCACAGTTGGCTTAACTACTGGCTCAGGTGCAACAACATCAGCCTTCTCAGCACCTTGCTTAAGCAAGTCGGCCAGGCCTTGAGAAATCTGGCTATTGCTGTTATCTAAGACTACAGGCTCTTCATGCACAGGTAAGGCTACTTCTATAGGTTTAGTATTTAACTCACCTTCAAATTGCGTGCGTACCTGCTCAGTCGTGAGTTGCTGTTCTGGTTGTACTGGTTTTGGTTTGAAATTGTTTGGTTCTTCACCGCGCAAAGGCTGTTCGACTCTTGGTCGTTCTTGCGGGCTATCTTGACCACGACGCTGGAAAGGCGGACGGTTGCCTTGTTGACCAGGACGCTGGAAACCCCCACCGGCACCACCAGGTCCACCAAATCCGCCTTCGGGACGCGGATCACGAATTTTGCCGCTAATTATATTCGAGACAATTTGCTGAGCTCTACTCCAGCCCGGATCATTCTGCGGAATCAGTCGATTAACCACAGAAAGCGCAAAGGCCTCGTTGACTTCCCGATTAGTATCGTGGAAGCTGGCGTCTTTTCCTGTGTCTCGTGCTTTGTTGGCGTTTTGATTTGATTTATTGCCAAATTGAATGGCATCCATCATACCTGTAACATCTGCCAAAGAGCTTGTGCGTGGCGCAACCAAATTGAGCAATTCCGTGTATTCAGGAGCAGACTTGGTGGGGTCGAGTTTCTCTAAAACCATCTTCAAAGCAAAGTGATTCTGTGTGCCCATATCTAAAAGTTTATTGACCAGCGCAGGATTGCCCGAAGCATTCTGCATATCGATTGCTAGATCAAGCACATTTAAACGATCTGAAAGTTGATTAGTGTTTGTACGCGGCGGACGATATTTAGGATGTTTCATATCCACTATCCGCGCCGCTTCCAGCCAGTTGGCCAAATTCTGATCGAATCCTGCAGGGTACTCATAGGCACCACTACCATCTTCAGCGGGCTTCGAAAACCGTTCGCGCAAGCTCTTCAAATAATTGTTGGGCAGTGCTTCTCGCAAGACTGCCATGTTATCGACAGGCTGGCCAGCAGTCTCAGGATTCATGTCGTTTTTAGTTTGCAAGCGTTCGTAAGCGAGCTGAAGGCGATGACCTATATTTGTCATCTCGGCTTCAGAAAGTACACCGGGTTCCAGTTTTTCAGGCGCAGACAAGAATTTGCGCAATGTTGGAATGTCTATCTTGGCATTATCAGGATTGCTTAAAGCGTCACGCACTTCGCCACGATTAAGCACGCGGCCGTTGCCAATCTGCATCGTCGCCAAATTATTGACGTCGGTATGCATGCCAGGCTGATTGGCGGGTTTGTAAGCATGGGTGAGCCAGTCGGCAAAATCAGCGTCTGACATTTTGCCGAAGAATTCACTGAGAATGGTGCCTTTAACTGTTTTAGCAGTACCTTGAGCTTGTTGGAACTCTTTAATAAGAGTTTCAGGCGTTATTACCGCCCGGCCATCCTGGTGCGAAATCGCAGACTGGTCGCCATTTTGCGCAGCGACCCGTTCAGCTAATACGCGGGCAGCTTCGATGCGTTGAGACGCGGCTGCATCAGCATCAAATACTTTAGGCTCCTGTGCTTGATTAATGGTCTCAGCGTCAGCGCGAACCGGTGCTTCTTTAACAGTGCCCACCGGTATGTCGGTGTCAACCACGCCCTCGGCGTCACTATCGAGCGAACGTCGTTGGCTGGCAGCCTGTAGCTCTTCAAAAAGATTGGGCGAAGTTACGCTGCGATCAGGGAAGCGACTCAATATATTGGTGCCCAATATATTATCGATTACTGCCGCGTGTACACCATTTTTAGTTTGGTTACCGTATTTATTCATCAAATCGGTAAACCCAGGATTATCGCGCGCCCACTGTTTAGCGCTTTCTCTGAACTGCATGTGCTCGGCGGCGTTGGTTATTGGCATAGTCATAACGTCGCGGAACGATTCTTTAACTGGTTGTGGAATCGGATCAGTTATGCGATCTATGCGCTGAATAACGCGTGTGAGATTATTTGCACCAGCGTAGGCTTCTTGCACGATGCGATTAATCGAATTGTCGCCAGTCAGCTCTGCCACCATGCGCAGTGGCACCTCAGCACCGCGGCCCTGGCCATAGGCATAATCAAGCAGTTTATAAACATCCACAGGGCTGGCGTCATTTTTAGCCGCTGACTGCGCCAGTTCAACACCTTCTTTAAGAGTGGCGATTGTCTCAGGGCGTGTGTTGTACGCCTCTTTAATCAACTTCTCCATAGGAATATTAGCAAACTCTTTAGCCTGTTTTGCCAAACTTTCCATCGGCGCGCGCACCGAGCGTCCTTCACCCGACGCATATTCGAAGAAGGCCACGACATCTTCAGGCGCGGCTTTGCTGTCAACAGCTTTAACTGCCAGGCCAGATGCCTTCTCAAAATGTGCTTTCAGCGATTCGTGCACCGGATGCAACTGTGTATCGACTGCTTTTTCTGGTTTTGCCGTAAGCTCGGCCAACTCAGCAGGCACGACTGTTTTGACCACAGGCTGTACAAGATCGGCAGGTGCTTCTATTATTACTTCAGACTTACCATCATTATTTGAACCATCGTCGGTTTTTTCAGCGTCGGTTTTTTCAGCGCCGGTTTTTTCAGCGCCGGTTTTTTCAACAACTTTGCCTGCGTTTGCAGGAGGTGCTTCTTCTCCGGCAAAGGCACGCGATTCTCTAGCCGGAGCCACGTTCTGCGCGGCATCCATAGGACGAACTCTAGTTAAATGTACAGCACTGGCACCGGTGCCACCCGCCGCACCGTCAGTGATGGCTTGCAACGCACCACGTTTAAGCATACGGGCAATATCGAAGCCCTCGCCAACATCTTTCTGCCTCATGAACTCGCCAGTGGCGCCTGCACTGAAACCGAAAGTTGCGCCCATGCCCATGTTCGGCAGAAGCTGACTTTCACGAGCAAATTTGCCGACGCTGCTGCTGGCTAAGTTCTCGGCAATCGAAGTGCCCGACAGCATGCGGCCGCCCACTTTGGTCAGGCCAGTGAAAGCACCGTGAGCGCCCATAAATAAACCGGCATCCATCACCATAGCTTGAGCATCAAAGGCGGAGCTGAAAGTTTTACTTACACCACCACGAAAGCTATCAAGGGAGAGTTTGCCGTCTTCACCAACGTAAGTGGAACTGGTCAGGCCGGTTTCGAATACTCTTGAGGCAGTGCCTAAGGTAGTACCCTTTAAACCAATGCTCAAATATTTGGAAGTGGTTGAGACTGCCTGGCCTTCGGCCGCCATACTGAATGATTTGGCTCCGACAAAATCAAAGGTTTTCTTCAGGGCAAAACCTTTCGTGCCGCCCATGGCAAAATTAGTGGCCGCTTCGCCCAAAGTGTCTTTTTCGCGCACAGCGTCGAGGCCATAGGCGGTAATGGAACCAGCCATCATCATGCGCGATTTAGCGCCGGCAAACAATGGCACGGCTTTAACGAAGGTTCCAGCGTAAAAATTGACTTCGTTTTGACCCTTAACAGCGTCACGGTCGTTTTGAATTGCTAATTTAATTTCGTCGCGCATGCCGGCCACTGCGGGTGCTCCGCCCTTGGCCGCCCGGTCTAGCGCTTCTTGCTTGAGCTTAGTTAGCTGTTCTAAAGTGTCGTCATCTTTGTGGTAAACCAGCTGCACGAGCTTATCGAGCACTGACTTGTTCTGGTCAGCCTGCTTGTGCATTTCGATTTGCTTACCGAGCGAGGCCAGAGAGCCATCGCCGGGACCAGCCTTGTCGAATTTTGAATTTAAGGTCTCTGGATTTTCAGGCATGCCCGTGGGTTCAGTGTACGCTCAACCTGCAAAGAGTACGTTTTTCAGTGAACGACAACAATGGGGAAGCTCCCATTGCAAGCAAAGCCGAGCTTATACTCTTCCATACTTATGTACCCTTACATTAGAACGTTAAATCTACGGCTGAGCCGGGCATAGATAGCCCTGAAAGGCTTTCATTGTTGAGATGTGATGCGCCAAAATGGCAAAAATTTTGCTGGTTGAAGACGAACCTGACTTTTCACTGCTCATCTCTCACCTGCTCGCTTCTGAACACCATACGGTGGAGGTTGCTAACAGTGGTGAGGCGGCGCTTGACCTTCTCGGGGTGTATCACTTTGACTGCCTGATATTAGACTGGAATCTGCCGGGCATAAGCGGCCTTGAGGTTTGCCAGAAGTTTCGGGCCAATAAAGGCGTCACACCAATTTTAATGTTGACCGCCCGTCAGCATGTAGATGACAAATCTGCCGGCCTCGATTCAGGAGCGGATGATTATCTGACAAAGCCATTCGAGCTTAAAGAATTGTCTTCTCGCGTTCGCGCATTGCTCAGGCGCCCCACGGCGTTTCAGAGCACAAATCTGCAAGTGGGCCTTTTTGAAATGGACGTCAACAATTTTAAGCTCACCCGTCAGGGCGAAGAAGTGACTTTGCTCCCCAAAGAATTTGCTCTGCTCGAATTTTTCATGCGCCACCCTAATCAAGTTTTCAGCCCAGAAACATTAATCGACCGAGTTTGGGCGTCAGACCACGAAGCGTCACCCGAGACCATTCGCACCTATATAAAGCGACTGCGCAAAAAACTCGACCTTGGGGGCAAACCGTCGGCTCTGTCTACGGTTCACGGTGTAGGGTACAAATTTGATGCTTTCGGCTGACTTTAGTAAGGACAAAAAATCGATATAGCCCTTCCACGACTTTGCCACGTTTGCCCGCTAAGCTGTTCTCATCGAACAAACATGGCGCAACAAGGCGGCGATTATGGCAAGAGTTGATGTTGTAGATTTAA
>CASBPX010000236.1 GCA_949127735.1 Candidatus Obscuribacterales bacterium
ACTACTCATATCTAAAACAGCATCAACACTTATTTCTGAGGCCTTTACACCTCAGTAGAACTTAGCGTCACGAGCCGGCAAACCGGCTCGCAACGCCCCTGACCGAATATGTTCATTTTTTTCGCTAAATACGACGATGTATAGTATAAATTATTTTGCGTTTTTGCTCTCGCCAGTCGCGAACACTGCCAATATTGGTCAAGGCGTGAAATTTCCATGACTGCGTTTCAGCGTGAGGGCATAATTCTAGAGCCTGTGTCACTGCACGCGCTCCAGCGCCCGGGAGTGAAGGCGAAAACAAGCGACATAAACAAGGCCACGCCTGCATACCATAATTCACGCTCAAGAGGCTCGCTAACACCTCTTTTCAGACAAGAGCGATCTACTGCAGACGGATCATAATAAACCGAAATTAGACCTCCTTCGGGGTAGCACGAAGCAAAAAAGTCGGCCTCTTTTTTGGTACTGTATGTGGGGTCAGGGAAAGCAATTGCGCTGCTGCGATAAATCTTTCCGCCAAGCGAATAGTGATAAACGACATAAGGCTTGTAATAATACGAGCGCCTGGTGGCCACTTTTTGCATCGTCATAGTTTGCATAGTGCCGGAAACACGCTTCCAACTTTCTGATCCTGTTGCCATATTTTTATGCAGACAATATTGCACTGCGAACCAAATACAGATAGCGAAACAGCAAAATGATATGCAACCATTAACAGTATTGTTCATGTTTTTATATACCCCTTTTTACGCCAATGTGCCTGTTCTACAGCGGTCGAAGTTGTTCCCGGCCCATCTCCGGGGCATTGAAACTAATTATTTCTAAGCCATTCAGGTAAGGAAGCAGTTTACGGCAGCAGACGGGCCTGACAAGAGTTGCTATGATGTGCCGATGCAAAAGGCAAAACCTCTGATAATTACCGCTCTTGTGGCCGGCACGCTGAGTTTGCCGACAAATATTTGCCAGGCAAAACCTCTGTTCGAATGGCCAGGCGCTAAAAAGCCGAAAATCGAGAAGCAGGCTCAAGCGCCAGCTCAAACGCAGCCCGCTAAAAGTGGAACGGCCGGCGAGGAGACGTCAACCAACGCCCCAACAGCTAGCCAAAAACCAGCGCCTGACCCTTACTGGCCTGAAATCGATATGCCTGACACACCGGCGCCAAAGTTTGTGCAACCACCAGCAGGTCACGCGGCACCAGCTGCTCGTCGCGCTCCAGTAGTAATTCCCGATACTGTACCCGATATTATTCCAGACGCACCGGCAGCAGTTCGCACAAGTATTCCAGACCTTTTGGCGCCACTGGATTCAGAGCCTGCGGCCAGACCTGCTCCGGCTCTAATTCACCCGAGCATCGCAGAGCCACTGGCGATACCTGCCGCCTCGGCACCGCCGGCAGTTGCGCCGGCTGCAGTGCCGGCAGCAACGTCCGCGACAGCCGGCACAGCAGCCGTAAAAAAGGCTGCTGTTAAACCAATAGTAAAACCAATTGCGCAGAGCACCACAACTTCAGCTTTCAAAGCCAGCGAGGCACATCGCATCGCCCTGCGCGAAGTGAGCAAAGCCGTCCGTATTAACAGAACGCCTACTAGTGAAAGCATTATTATTGCCACAGACAGCTTATTTGATCGAGACCAATCGACTATCACTCCCACTGGAGAGTTGGCCCTTAGTCAGCTAGTTGAAAAAGTGAGCCAATGGAGCGAGCATCCAGTTGTAATCGAGTGCCATACAGATAGTTTCGGTTTTGAAAATTACATTCGCAAACTCAGTCAGGAGCGGGCTGATTGTTTGCGTTCATGGTTCATTCAGCGCAATTTACTGCAAGACATTCAAGTAAAAGCAGTGGGCGTGGGCAAGGTCAAACCACTGTTACCAAATCAAAAACCTAATGGCAAAGACGATCTGGTGGCTATGGCTGTTAATCGTCGCGTGGAAATCCATGTGGATAAGACTAAAGCCCTGGAAGTTCCGGTAGTGGTGCAGAATTTCGAAGATAATAACGAAGAGGCACCGGCGAATTCGCAGCAGCCTGATACGATGGCTCAAAATAACAGAAATTCAGAGTTTGGCGATGCATCAATGATATTAAACCAGCTACCCCGGCTGGAAGACGTCAAAGTGCACGGTGGACGCACCATGGATGCCACCAGTGAAGCTGAAAAAGCACCAGAGCAAATTACTCCAGAAAAAGTTCGTGAACACGAATGGGAGCACAAGGAATTTGGCCTGTGGCGCGATGACTAAGGTTATGCAGAACGCCAGACCAGCGATTCTTCGAGCTTTAAACAATCAGCGTTGACTAGATGCAGCATGTAATGCGCCTTGCGCACGAACTCTCCATCGGTAGGGAAAGCCGCTTGCAAGCACGCATCGAGAATGTCATCAGATTCGATGCACAGCCTGACTTTTACTTTCCACGAAACTTTTTCACCGCTGGTATGCGACTTCAAAAGTTCTTCAACCACGTCTTGATTAGCCGACAGATAAGTAATAAGTTCTTGCGTTTTAGCGCTGTTCAAGTAATCAATTAATCGCAAGTAAACGTAAAACGAAACCGTGCCGTCCTTATAATCCACAGCACTCAATTTACTTTCATCGGCATAACTTAGCTTGAACTGTCTGGCCAGATGCATGCCGGCCTTATAGGTTAATTTGCCGGCCTCTACCCGTCTGGCAATGCTAGACAAAACAAATAATTGACGAGCATCCATTGTGGAATAAAGCGAAAGTAAATCAGCCAGGCTGCGGCCAGTAGTAACCGCGGCAGTGTGATAACCCTGAACATCTTCGACGCTGACAAACTCTGCATCAATCAAAAGCCTGGTTAAAATACGGCTGGCCTTACTTAGTGCTTGTGAGCTGGCCTTGAGCCTGGAAGCCTGTTGCAGGCCTTCTTCAACAGTAACTTCACCGCGCCTGATCATGCCCTGAATTTCTAGCACTCTATCAACGGTAGCTTGTTCAAGAAAATCAAATGAAACTATAGCTTTGCCTAGAGGTAAACAGCTTGAAGTCGCCCGCTCAAGAGCGCGGTCGATAAGGTCTGGAGCCAGTAGCCCAGTTACTCTAAGAAGCTCACCTAAACGAATGCCTTTACTCTCATCGCCTGAAAAACCGAGAGTCAAGAGCGCGTCAGCAAAAGTCCATTTGCGTCTTTGCACGAGAGCCACAGCTGCCCGACATTCTTCAATGCTGAGCACCTGATCGCGCAACATCCATTGCGCTTGAATGCAAGCTTTCAAAACGGTAGGCGAAATAATTTCTTGGGCTACCAGGGCTTGACCAAGCGAACTGCCGGTGTCTTTCGCGAAGCGCATAGCGCGGCTGACATCTTCTTCAGACGACAACTTCAATTCAGTGACAACCTGGCCTAATAACAAAGTCTGCACCATCACAGAGCCTTTCTCAGCAAATTAACGCAAATAAAAGAGATTCCGTGTCAACCGTGGGGGTCGAAAATCAAACTATTTCGATCTTACCCTTTTCTCAATTTTTGCGGTAGTTGTGGGGGAAATTCTTACATGTGGTTACCCGTGGTTGCCAAGGCAAATGATAAAGTTTTAGAGGCCATCAATCGTACAAATCCACTGGTGGTGAGCCTTTACTAAGAATTGCGCGTATCATTGTCCTCATGAAATACAGAAAGAAAGGCAATTCAAAAATCAAATACGAGCACGGCATGATTGATGGTTTGAGAGAACTGTTAGAACGTATCGAAGTTTTAGACGAGATCGTTTCAATTATTCCGGGCGTCATAAAGCCGGTGCGCGGCTCGGGATCGGGCATTCGACTTGAAGTAAAATATCCTACTCAGACCGGGCTGAAACTTCTTGCCAAATCGTCAACTTCTGTACAGGAAGTTTTCATTGTCTCCAAACAAATTGAAGAACTGATTGAGAAGTTAAAATCGATTGGCTGATTGCGGATTTCAGCCGTTGTTTGGCAAACTTAGGCCATTTCGGGTAGGTTGTTGGGGGTTATTGGGTAAAAGCTAGAGCGATAACGCTCTAGCTTTTACTGAACATTCTAGACAAAGAAATCAAAAATTCTCCCTTTTATAATAAGACCTTTTCAAAAAATTCTCGTCGACAAGCGAGCATGCCGAGCCAAAGCAGCAAATTGCCAAGCAATTCACGGAAAATTCTTTTTGCGGCAGATGAAAACTGACCAGGGTCGCGAAAACTTTTTCTAACCCACTACCACTTTTAGAAACGGAGCAGAAACATACTTCAATAGCTGTCGATAGGGAATAGGCGGATGTTCTCCACATAATCGCAACATAGAATTCTTACCCCAGCGTTCTCGATCAAGAGCGCACCAGAAAGATGCGAGAT
>CASBPX010000237.1 GCA_949127735.1 Candidatus Obscuribacterales bacterium
CTTTAAAGATATAGATATTCCAGAAAGTTTAGATTCTATTGTGCTTTGTGCGCTCGAAAAAAAACCAGAAGCACGCTTTGCCAGCGCCGCTAAATTGAAGGAAGCTCTGGAAACAATGCGAAGTGGCAAGAAACCGAAATTGCCAACCGAGAAGCCGGTCAAGCGCCAGGGCCTGCTCGATTTGTTACAGTTAGGCAAGAAAATAGAATGATCAAATGAGAAATTCAAGCCTCGAGCTCGATTTTAGTAATTATCAGTTAGCAGCGAAAGCCTCTCCTCATCGGCTTTCAATAGGAGAACTTCTTTGACGGTCGCTTCACTGAGGCACTGTCGGTGGTGCACTCATGGTTTGGTCACCTGCTTTGTATACAGTTAGACCGTGATATGCTTTTAGTCATGTTTACCGTCGCTAAAAAACTCTATAAATTATTGACAAAGGCTGGCACCTATTGCCAGTTCCTCTTACTGCTTTTCTTTCGCTTAAACTGGGGCTGGCAATTTTTCGCCAATGGTCGTGGCAAGCTCGTGCATCATCCTGACATTGTGGAGTTTTTCACCAGTCTGCATTTGCCTTTTCCTGATCAAACGGCCTGGTTTGTAGGCGGAGTGGAATGCCTGGGCGGCATTTTGCTCATGCTAGGTCTAGGCGCCAGACCTGTCGGTCTAATCCTCGCCATCAATATGATTGTGGCTTATCTAAGCGTTGCCGACGACAAAGCTAAAGTTCTCAATTTTGTCAAAGACCAGGACGGCTTTTTCCATGCCGACCCCTTCTTCTTTTTACTGACGGCCCTCTTGGCTTTCGCCTTCGGAGCCGGTCCTTTGTCGCTAGACGCCCTGATTGCCAGAGTGCTGAAGAAGAAGGCGAAAAAATAAGGAAGTCCACAAAAGTAAAAATGACAATCTGGCCGTTAACGGATCAGGGCGGCTTCAATAGTCAACCCTGGTCCGAAACCGAGCATAACGCATGGCAATATTCGGTGGCTTTGCAAAATTCGTTGCAATATAAATAGCACCGTAGGCGATGACATATTGCCGCACTGTGCCAACACCTGGCGTGAAATTTTAAGCATCTCCGGTGCCAGCCCAAGCGAAGATTGCACAGCGTCTAATATGCGCGGACCTCCAGGATGCACAGCCCAGCTCTTAATCTCAGACACTGCCAGTTGATTTTCACTCAACCATCGGTCCATAAAATCAGGTAAGTGCGCTGCTACCAAACTTGGCACCGCATTTGAAAGTGTCATCATAAAACCGCTGTCGCCGATTTGCCAGGTCATAGCATCTTCGGTATCAGCAACAACATAAGATCTGCTGTGAGAATAATGCGCTTGCTCACTATCAGCACCAACATCGAAATGCGCGTCAGCTGGCGTACCTCTCATAACTACAGCAGCGGCGCCGTCGGCAAAAAGAGCATTTGAAACCGCTGCTTGAGCCGACTGCCCATATTGAAAATGCATTGAGCAAATTTCAGCGGCACAAACCAACACCACTGAGTTCGAGTTTGCACAAAAACCTTGTGCTGCACGCATAGCGTTGAGAGCGCCGTGGCAACCCATAAAGCCAACATGTGTGCGATAAGTAGAATCATTCAACGGCAGTTTATGCAGCAATTGCAAATCAAAACCGGGTGCTGCAAAACCGGTGCACGAAGCTGTCACCAGATGAGTTACGTCGCTACGAACAATATTAGCGCTAGTCAGCGCCTGCTCACAGGCGCGCAAAGCCAGTGGCGCAATCTCAGCATTATACCGAAGCATTCGAGCGGCAGTAGTGGGGCCGCTGCTCTCACGAGGATAAAAATCATTATCGATGGTTTGGAGACCACTTGACTCTTGGGCCATCACCAGTGAACGTTTTTCAATAGTGGTGCGGCGATAAAGCGACTGCAACACAAGAGCTTTATCATCATGAGGATAATTTACCTCAAGCGCATGAGCGCACGAGTCTGCCTGGCTTATAGACTGATGCGGCAGAGCGGTGCCGATGCCAAGAATTTTTGCTAGCAATGAATCTCCTTGCCGAATGCAATTCTTTTGTCTGACGACCCAGATAAATTTGCAAGCACTGCTTCACCAATGAAGGGGAAGTTTTTTAGCACAGGCAAAGCAAGGTCGCAAAGCATGCCGTTGCGCAAACTATAAGCGATAAACTTACTTCGATGGTGACGACCGCCGATTAATTTCTCATGCTGCGTCTGCCAGTCAGCGATTAGATGCTGCTTCCATTCAATGATTGCCGCTTTCGCCAGTACAGCTGCAGCTTCGGCCGATTGTAGCGCCCAGGCCATGCCCTCGCCGGTAAATGGCTCAGGATAGCCGCACGAGTCGCCTATGACAAAAATTCTATGGCCGGCTACACGCTCACGCTTGCGAGTAAGAGTTTCAGTACCGTGCCAGACAGCTTCGCTAAAACCGGCCGGCAGTGGGAATCGGCAATATTTTAAAACAGCTTCTGCCGCACGGGCTGGGCCGCCAGACTGTCTGGAAAATTCTCTATCAAGCGCAGCCGCCAGATCGTAGCGTCCGTCTTCTAATGCAACCAGGCCGACATAACCGGCGGGGTGGCAACACATGTAAACTCGACCTTTTTTTAAAGTCTGCGCGCCCTCAATAATAGTACCGCAACCAAATCTGGCGTCTTTCTCTATTTGCACCGCAAAAGAATTTATACGGTCAAGAGCGTGACCATTTAAACCGTCAGCCACGATTACTAATTTAGTTTCTATGGTGGCACAATAATCAGAAGCGGTAACGTCAATTGTCACAAGAGTAGACTCCGCGCCAGGGTTCACTTTTGCTGTTACACCACAAACAAAATCGGCCCCAAGCGAGACAGCTTTTCTTATAAGAAAAGCATCGAGAAAATTGCGCGACATTGCATAGCCATTAGCAGGCAAACCAAGTACAGCCTGATCAGAGCCGTGGTGCAGCTCAAGGGCATGCAGCGGCACTGCGCCAGACTGAGCAAAAATTTCACTCAAACCAGCTCGCGCCAGAGTAGCGCAAGCGGCACCATTGAGACAACAGCCGCAAACTTTAGGGCGAGGAAAATGGGCCTTATCGAGAAGCAATATTTTTTTATCGCCTGCCAGCTGCATAGCCGCAAATGCCCCGGCCGGCCCCGCGCCAATAATAACGGCGTCCCAGACAATCTGAAGCTGATCTAAAGTCCTGGTAGATTTAATTAGCTCAACAGTCAACGCTGCTATTCCTCTTTGGCACTCCAGATTAGCAGCTGTTGGCAAGGAGGAGAAGACTTAACAGTGCAATTGATCAAACCGGCCTGGGTAGCCATGTCTTTGAACTCAGCCGCGGTGAACGAGGCATTGACCGAAACCGGCCCATCATACTGCACTATTTTTGATTGACTGAACATTCTAGTCGCAAGCCACACCAGAGCGTAGGCAATCTCACTACGCACGAGGTCATTGACGAGTAAAAGCTGCCCAGCTGAGTACCTCATATTGCCGAGCAGTTTAATTACATCGGGCGGATCAAGGTGATGAGTAAACAGCGAGGTCATAATGACGTCAAAACCTAGAGGAAGAGCCTCTAAAGCATTCATTGCCACAAAGTCTATAACTGCACCATTTTGCTTTGCCTTTTCAGCCGCATATTTGATTGCATCGGTACTCAGATCACAAGCTGTAATTTGAACGGGAAAATTTTCGCTCTGCGCCAACAAGTACAGAGCAATGACATTGTCACCACCACCAGTGGCAATGTCTAAAATTCGAAGAGGTCGAACGAGAGCGTGAGCACGTAATTTCTTTATCTCGCACCAGAGTGAATCAGCTGTATTGCTAAGCCGATTTAGCTTCTCAAGGCCTCGTAAAGCCTCCACATGGCTTTCATAATCGAGGTCAGGATCATCCATCAACTCGGGCACACGCTGGCGGGCAATCATTTGTCTCCGGGCCGTTTCCACGGCGGGCGGCAACAGTCATCAGCTAGTTTCGCTTTACGCAATTCTGCCGCCTTAAGTGCATCTTTTCTTGATTGGTCACTCTGACCTAATTGCAAATAGGCAGCTGCCCGATTTTGAAAATTGTCAGCGAAGTTAGGCCTGACTGCGATAGCGCAAGTGAAAGAAGCAACGCCTGCTTTTAATCTTTTTAGTTGGCAGAGCACGTAACCGCGCTCTTGATGAGCCCACGCTCGATGTTTTTTTGGCGGGCCGGCCTTGGCCTCTGCACTGTCGACCTGCAGCGGATTAACCCTTAGCGAGGAGTCGAAATCAACCAGTGCACCGCGAGGATCGTGATTCAACTCTTTAATGCGGCCGCGTTCATAGAAGGCAATATAGTCACGCGGATTGGAAAGAATAACCTCATCGTATTTTTTGAATACCGCGAGTCTGTGCTGGGTGGACAACACCGTGGGCTTATTCGCAGGCAAATCGTAAGAGAAATAGTCTGCATCAGAAGCATTGGCTGCAGTGGCCCATGATGCCGCGGCCAAAACTAAAGCCTGGATAACTTTGCTGCTTAATTTCACCACCAACAACTTCGTCACTTCAATTACCAGCCAGCTTATCGAAAGTAAATTCAAATTCGGCGTCGCCAACAGGTATTCTGACGATACAAGAAGCAGCTTTACCGCCGTCATCTAGTTGAAAGAAAAGCAATCCGTTAACGGCAGCACCAGGGGCGATATCACTGGGCCCAAGGCTCTGTGTGCGAATTTCGTTAGCATATGCACGCGCATCATCTTCAATAGCTCGTGCTTTTTCCATGGCCCTTTGTTGCGCGGCATAATCTGGAACCTGCGCCATAACAGTGGTCATATTGCCATTACGCATAACAGTTGGAATAGTGCCACCGTAGCTCATTACCGGCGGATAAAAGCCGCCGAAGCCATAACCATACATGGGCTGATTCATATAAGTGCTGCTCACAGTCTGGGTGGCATCCTGGCCCCAGAAGCGCACCCATTTTGCCTTACCGTCAGCTTTCTTTTCTACATTTTGAGCCATCTGCAAGGGTTCAATCATGGTCGCCGCCACAACTTTTGGAGTTACCACCATGAACTCAGGCTTGCGTCCCATAAATTCAATTGGCCTGTCGCTGCGATTTTTTACAACTACGCCGACTCGCACCACTTTGCCTTTAGCTTGCGCCGAATTATCACGAATGGCCGAAACTTCTACAGTCACCGTATTTAGTGCGATACGTTTGCGCATTATGCCGCCCGCTAATGTACTGTCTGACCAGGGCGAGCCGTCGATATATTTATAAGTAGGATAAAGCCAGTAGGGTTTTGGCGAGTAGCGCTGCAATACTGCATTGCTGGCATTATCAATGGCCAATGAGTTCCGAAAATGCGGCGCGGCCTCAGCGGCTTTGCCCATTTTAAAAAGCATACTACCGAGTTGCTCTTCGATATCAGCAATATTTGTCGGGGCAATGGTACTCGAACCTTTTGCTTGCTCGAGAGCTTCTTGCAGCAAAGTCGCTGCTTGACCATAAGCCCCCTGACCGGCTCTCAGGCTGGCGAGATGCCCCATACAGGTAACCAACCGCCAGGTCTCAGTTTCTTTAATACCTTCTTGCTTGAGCAAACTAATTGCTTGAGTGAGCGTTTCGATGGCTTTATCTCTCTGGCCTAAACCTTCCTCCAGCCATGACTGCGCATCTAAAACACGAGCAGTGAGCAAATTCACCTGTTCCGTTTCAGAGGTCTGAGCGGATCGCGTCAGTGGATCAAGTACTTTATGAATGCGCTTCAGTTCAGCCGCAGCTTCAGATAATTTGCCCTGCCACACCAGTGATTCAAAAAGCCCTGTACGCAAACCAACTTCGGTAAATGTGCCTTTAGCAGCACCTAAACTTTTAAGACGATTGCTGAAAAGTTCTTGAGCGCGCGCATAATCACTGACGTTGAGTGCGTTGTCACCATCTGCATCAAAAGTTGTTAGTGAAACTTTGAGTGCGCCATTGTCGGCCTGAGCAGCAGCACTGGGCCGGGGGAAAAATATGGTGCTGCTTAATAGTGTCAAGCAAGCACTAAAGCAACTGACTAGTGAACTCTTTCTCAATAACAAAATTTGCTCCCCGCCATATATTCATAGTCTTGAATGCATAGTATTGAGGAGGAGCCGTCGCCCCTCCCCATTGTGCCTATTAGCTTACTTGAGCCGAAATTAAACGGTAGCTAAAGCCGTCAGATTTTCAGCAGGTTTGCCGTTAGCGTAACGAATACCCAATGCGTCTTGACCGATGATCAGGCGCTGAATTTCGCGTGTGCCTTCATAGATGTTCAATACTTTGGCATCACGGAAGTAACGCTCAACTGGATACTCATCTGAGAAACCATAACCGCCGAAGATTTGCACAGCGTTGTGAGCATGCTTGTTGGCTGCTTCACCGCAGAACAATTTGGCGATGGAAGTTTCACGGCTGTTGCGCACACCTTTATTTTTCAAGTGAGCAGCACGCAGATAGAGCAAGCGTCCGGCTTCGCAGTCAGCAACCATGTCGGCAATCATAGCTTGCACTTGTTGGTGCTCACCGATTGGTTTGCCAAAAGTAATACGCTCCATAGCATATTTGGTTGAAGCGTCGATGCAACCTTGCACCAGACCAACGGCTCCAGCGGCCACTGAGAAGCGGCCGTTGTCTAAAGCCGACATGGCAATTTTAAAGCCTTCGCCGACTTTGCCCAACATATTTTCAGCAGGCACTCTTACTTCATCAAGGAAGAGACTGGCTGTGTCAGAAGCTCTCAAGCCCAGTTTGCCATGCATAGCCTGTGCTGTGAAACCTTTTGATTTGGTGTCAACAACGAAGCAGCAAATGCCTTTGTGACCCAGTGATGGATCAACAGTGGCAAAAATAAGCGCATGAGTGGCGATGGTGCCGCAAGAGATCCAGGTTTTGGAACCAGACAAAATATAGTCGTTGCCATCTTTGACAGCGCGTGTTTGTTGATTGGCAGCGTCGGAGCCAGCTTCTGGCTCCGTTAGACCATAACAACCAAGAAAATCGCCGGAGCAGAGCTTAGGCAGATAGAACATTTTTTGCTCTTCAGTGCCCCATTTAAAAATGGTCAATGCCACCAGTGAAGTTTGTACTGAGAAGAGTGTTCGAGTTGAGGAGCAAACACGGTTTACTTCTTCAGTCATGAGGCCATAAGCGATATAGTCCATACCCAGGCCGCCGTATTTTTCAGGCACTGGGCAACCGAGAAAACCTTCAGAGAAGATCTTTTTGGCAATATCCCAATCAAATTTGCAAGCGCGATCGTTGGCTTGAGCTTTGGGAGCAATTTCGCGCTCAGCAAAGTCACGCATGTGTTTGCGCATTGCCGTTTGTTCGGGAGTGAAATCAAAATCCATTTTTGTATCTCCAATTGAATCAATTTTTCTAAATCAAAAACTGCACTAAAGCTCTTATTCAGCTTTTGCAATTAACTCGTCGGTATCGATTTGAGCTTTTTGCAAGCGACCTGAATAATCTACATAGATAGATTTCCATTCGGTGAAGAAGTCGATGCAGGCAGTACCTGCTTCTCTGTGACCATTGCCGGTCTGTTTAACACCACCAAATGGCAGCTGAATTTCAGCACCGATGGTAGGGGCATTGATATAAACGATGCCTGATTCCAACTCTTCCATTGCCATGAAGGCGCGATTTACATCTTTGGTGTACATCGAAAGCGAAAGACCAAATTCAGTGCCGTTCGCCACTGCAATCGCTTCTTCAAAGCTGTCTACCGATATGATGCAAGTCACTGGTCCAAAAATTTCTTCTTGAGCAACCCGCATGCTGGGTGTTACGTCGCGGAAGACGGTTGGTTGATGGAAGAAGCCTTTGGCAAATTCGCCTTCAGTTAATGCATTGCCGCCGCAGAGCAGCTTAGCGCCTTCTTTCTTGCCGATTTCCACATACATTTTTACTGTATCGAGCTGGCCCTGATTTACTACCGGACCGACCTGCACTGACTCATCAAGGCCATAACCAAGTTTCAATGCTTCAGTTGCTTTTTTGAATTTAGTGCAGAACTCTTCGTAGCGGCTCTTGTGCACAATCACGCGGCTGGCTGCTGTGCAGCGTTGTCCAGCGGTACCGAAAGCTCCCCAGAGAGCGCCTTCAAGCGCCAGGTCGATGTCGGCATCTTCCATAACACAGATGGCGTTTTTACCACCCAGTTCGCAAGATATTTTCTTCATCAGCTCGCCGCAACGTCCGGCAACTTTCTTGCCCACTTCGGTTGAACCGGTCAGTGAAACGGCATGCACTCTTGAATCTTCCACAAGAGCATTGCCAACTTTTGAGCCTGAGCCTGTTACAAGGTTGAGTACGCCTGGTGGCAAGCCGGCTTCGTTCAATATTTCTACAAACATCAAAGCGCAAAGTGGAGTGTCGCTGGCTGGTTTAAGAACCACAGTATTACCGGCTACAAGAGCTGGCAGTGTTTTCCAGCTGGGGATAGCTACAGGGAAATTCCACGGAGTGATCAGACCAACAACGCCGATTGGCTGTCTGACTGACATCGCGAACTTGTGCGGCAATTCTGAAGGCACGGTCTGACCAACCAACCGGCGGCCTTCGCCGGCGATATATTTGGCCATGTCGATTGCTTCTTGCACATCGCCACGAGCTTCTTTGAGCACTTTGCCCATTTCACGAGTCATGGTCTGAGCTAATTCTTCTTTGCGGCTCTCCAAAAGGTGAGCGGCTTTCAGCAGAATTTCAGCACGGTGAGGGGCTGGAGTGCGCTTCCAGGCTGGGAAAGCTTTGGCTGCGGCATCAACAGCATCTTTTACATCTTTTGGCGAAGAAGCTGCGAAGTGACCAATCACTTCATCAGTTCTGGCCGGATTGTAAGAAGCAAAAGTTTCGCCGGTTTCAGATTTGACCTGACGGCCATTAATGTAATTGCCGTAAGTATGCGGTTTCTCAGCTTTCTTACCGGACGCTTCAGGCATTGTTGTTGTACTCATTTATAGTTTTCTCCTGCGTGCAAATTTGTTTGAAGTTTTAGAACTTCATGCTCTTTTCAAGGATTTCCAATGCTTTTTCTGCATCAGCATCTGAGATGTTGAGAGGCGGAATCAAACGAATCACCTGACCACCCACACCACAAGTGAGGACAATCATTTTTTGTTCCAGGGAGCGCTCTGCAACTTTGTCGCAGAGTTCTTTAGAAGGGTTGCCGTCTTTATCGTTGAATTCGATGCCAATCATCAAACCGCGGCCACGAATTTCACCGATATAGTCTTTGCCCTTAGCAAATTCACGCAGGCGCTTCATCATCATCTCGCCGGTTTTGTGAGCGCGTTCGCAAAGCTTCTCTTCTTCAATAACGCCAATAGTAGCCAGCGCCGCAGCACAGGAAACAGGGTTGCCACCAAATGTGGAACCATGGCGACCAGCCGGCCATTTGTGTGAATGTTCGCTCTTCGAAATGAAACCAGCCAAAGGCAGACCACCGGCCATGGCTTTAGCCATAAGCATAATGTCTGGCTCAACGCCTTCATGTTCAATAGCAAACATTTTGCCTGTTCTGGCAAAGCCTGTTTGCACTTCGTCAATAATCAGCATGATGCCATGCTTGTCGGCCAGCTTGCGCAAACGAGGTAAGAAACCATTTGGTGGAATGACGTATCCGCCTTCTCCCTGGATTGGCTCGACGATGAAGCAAGCAACCTGGTCAGGGTGTACGAACTGATGGAAGAGCACTTCAATTTCTTTGAAAGTTTCTTCTACGCACTTGTCTGGATCGTTTCTAAAATGTGAGCGATAAGCGTAAGGGAAAGGCACAGTGTAGATAGAGCCTGGCAGTGGCTCATATTTCTCACGGTAATAAAGTTTAGATGTGGTTAGCGCTGTAGTGAATATTGTGCGACCGTGAAACGAACCACGGAAGTTGATTACAACAGGTCGACCAGTTACGTAGCGAGCCATTTTAATGGCCCCTTCAACGGCTTCAGCGCCGGAATTGGTCAAGAAAACTGAATCAAGTTTTTTCGATGGAGCAATTTCCACGAGCTTTTTAGCCAGCTCGATATAGCGCTGATGGTGCACTGTTACTGATGTGTGCATCAAAAGATCAAGCTGCGCCTTTGCTGCAGCAACTACTTTAGGATGGCAGTGACCAACGCTGTTTACCGCAATGCCGGTGCCCAGGTCGAGGTATGCGTCGCCATTCATGTCATAGATATAAGAGCCGCTGGCTCTCTCTGCCACGATGCGAGCCGAACGAGCCAAAACAGGATTGACGTATTTGTCATCCATGTCTAAGTAAGCTTGATTCTTGTTCTTAATTTCCGCCATCACCATAATGAGCTCCTTAATTACTGACCGCTTTAAACTGGCCAAAATGTCTCGGCACGCTCACTACTGAAGAATTGTGAGCAAAAAGCTCTGTATCCCTCTCCAGTTGGCGTCCCTCGGTCATATAAAATGATAGCAACAAAGCGTCAAGAGCCCGCTGATATTTAGGATTCTGTCTGTATTTGCGGCATCTGCTAAAGACTGACAGAAAAACGGCCTGATCAGTACAGATCAGCCCAATGCAAGCTTGCAGCCGAACAAAAGATAGCCGTTCTATATAAAAAGTAGTGCTTTTCGATTAGCGGAGATTAACCAATCAACTCAACCGGTAGACAGGGATCGCCAGCAGTCAAGAGGGCGGGTTTGAGGCCAGATCCTTGAAAGGAGCTGGCGAAACTGTTCTAGAAAGCCAACAGCGCTTTCTCTATTTCAGAAGCGTTTTGATATCTTTCATCTTCAGACAGACAAGTTGCTTTGGCGATGATATCGCTCAATGCCATATAAATCGCTCTGACTGGTGGTTTCACCACGAAATTGCTCAGGTGGCAGATAGGCATGTTTTCCCACTACCGTTCCTGTTGTTGATTCTTCTACTTGCTGAGCAATGTTGAAATCGATCAATTTCAGTGTGCCGTCACTACGTAAAATCAAACTATCCGGAGTAAAATCGCGATGCACCACTGGTGGTGTCAGGCTGTGAAGATATTCAAGAATGTGGCACATTTGTTTGTCCGCGAAAAATTTCGAGCGGCCCAGCGCAAAGGGCAAGTGCGCAAACTACCAGCAGCAACATCACTGAGAAAGGCAATTTGCCATACTGCGGCGCAACCGGAATCTGTGACTGTGCGCCCGAAGTTCGGTTGCGTAGATCCAGAGGCTTGGGGACATTATCAGACTGCTCTATATGCGTTTTTTGCTCTCTGCAAAACGAAGCGCGATTTTACTTTTACGATCACAACGTCGTCACATTGTAAGCTTACGATTGCGTTTTCGCTAAGCCAGGCAGAAAGTCTTGTCAAGCGCAACGCGAACCCCGTAAGCAGGAACTAGTCAGTGGCATTCAGTAATAAGCGCGAGAAATTTGTGTGCCTTGCACTCACAGCTTCTCTACTAATGCAGGCAAATACAGTGTGCCTTGCGGCAAGGCTCGACTCAGGCGGCAATGTCATAGCCATAGTCACTGAAAGTGTCACAGAGACTATTCCAGAAACGACGCCCACTGCTGAAAATGAAATTGTCTACAGCCTGACCGAAACTGATTCAGAGACTGCAGGAAATACTGACAAAGAATCGGCCTCAGAAAATACCTACGGACATTTTACTTTGCAAGGCCCACTGGGAATTGCCGAACCGAATGGAGCAAGCGAAGAGCTGCCACTATTGGCCCAGGGCCCGCCCTTGATTGGACAGCCAAGTCTGATTGGAGAACAAGTATCTCAGGCATCTCCTTATACATTTTCGGGTGGTGCGTCCATTTCTCCGGAAGAAGCAATGACAAAAATCGATTTGCTCACACGAGACATTTTGCTCAAAGAAATTGAATTGCAAAAATTCAATTTGCATTACACCAGCGAAGTAGCCAAACAAGGGCGATGGAAAGGACTCCGCTATGGCTTCCTTCAAGAATTAAATGCGGGCACTGGCCTGGCTGGCGCCATTATATCGGTAGTTAACCGCGGCTCTTATCTCAATCGTCCAGCTGGCGTAAAGAGATACGCACAACAAAGTGCCAATTATATTCCTGCTATCGGATCAATTGTCGGCGCCACTGCGGCACTGATGGAATTTGGCATTAATGGATACCACGACGTAGTGGCTCGCCGTCACGGATTTTCGCCCAGTGCAGCTATGAAACATGTCTCCGGCATTAAGACTGAAATCGATACTATGATGGCTGAGCGCCAGGCTCTGACCAAGGTAGAAGCAAACGCTCCAGAGCTTGCCGGCCATGTACAAGTGGACGAAGCAGAGGGCAAAGTTTTAAAAGATTTGCGCGACCAATCTATTCAAGAATTCGAACGATTTCATGTAGGCGCCAGGCGAACTATTGCATATCAACAAATGCAATATTTTTTTGATTTTAGTAAATTCACAACTAGTGCCATTGGCTACTATTTCGCGTATCTTTCACTGCACCGGCGTCATCGCGTCTGGAACGGCAGAGCCGGCGTTCTCTTTTTAGTCTCTGGGCAGCTGACAATGTGGGGGCCAATTCTTTCACGTGTAGCTGCAAAAGGTGTAGGGCACATCACAAAGCATCGCATCAAATCAATCGTGGCCGATTCTGAAGGCGCAAAAATTGCTACGCTCGAAGCTGACTTAGCAGCACTAAATAAAATAAAAGCAAAAGTAGTGGCACCGTCAGCGATGGCCGCGGTTGAACGCAACACCATGTATGCTCTGCACACTGAAGCCTTATCAAACGAAATTGCCGCCGGCGAGAAGAAAAATGCTGCTTCAAAACTGACGGCTACGCAAAATATCTTTGGAGGGCTCTATGTTGGTGGCACAAAAACCGCTTCGGGCGTGCTTTTTGCTATTCCCGGCTTCAACAGCAATTACAACAATTCAAGCGGCAGAGCCACCCGCGTTACTAACGATTTGCTCTTCGCTGCTTCTTTAATTGCCATTCCATCTGGTGCCTATTCAATGATTGACACTTTACGCATTCAAGTTAAAGCTGAAATCAACCGGCACAAGGCCAAATTAGCTGGTACATTGCCTGGCCAAATTGTTGCAGCACGCCTGAAGCAGCTTGATGAAATGGAAGCAAAATTAAAAGGGCACTAAAATCAATTTTGCCGTTCACATTAACCACGGATTCCAGGCCCGGTCATTTTTTGTCACTAAGCCGCTCTGCTCCCGTTTATACTCCGGAATGCCAAAGAAATCGGTGCCCATACGGCGCACTTGTTTCTGATCATACTCTTGCATGTATTTGTAAATCTCAGGAGATTTTTCCTCCAGTTCCTTTCTTGTTTCTTCGTTCTGTCGATACATTCTGATTGAGTTGGCAAAAGACTCAGCAGGGTGGCTGGCAGGATGCATCGGCTGTTTGAATTTGGCTACTTCTTGCATTTCACTGTCAGACAGGCGCGAATCATTTTGACCATCATTAGGTGTACCGTCTGATGAGACCTTTAGCCAATAACATTCTCCAGTAGGGCTGTCTTTGCCAGCAACATATTTGTAAAGCCGACCATCATTGGCTTCCAGAGCAAACTGATCGCTGCCGATTTTTTTCCAGCCCATTTTTTCGTCGTCACGAGCATTGACGAAATCAGCGCGGTGTCCAAGTTCGTGCATAAGCACACTGCCGAGACTAACTTTGCCATCTTTGACATCTCCATCCACTGTGGCCAAATCGTCGTTTCTAACAATTATTCTTGAGGCGCCGCCTTCAATTCCCTGGTGTGTAGCAAGGGCACCGTCTGTTTTGTCTTTTGTAAAAAAGGCGATGTTCAAGGGTTTACTAGAATTTGTGCCGTTTCTACCCTCGCGCGACTTGTTCAAAGCCGTGTCGAGCACATCAAGTTCTGCCAAGGTAGGCTCTCTATAGCGAGATTTTTCACTGGCGGGCAGTGTTTCTGGTGTGTCGAATACGACGCCGTATTTACTTTGAATTTCTGTTTTTCTGTTAGAAACGTCTACAGGAGAATCAATCTGTTTCTCTACCAGCTTTTCTTTTTTAGGCGCGGCCAGCTCATGTTCATGGTCATGAACAGGCGGCACACTGCCGTCCATTTGAGAGTCAGCCGACGCCTGGGCTGAGCTTTTTGAATCTTTAGTTGCCGCTTTAGTTGCGGCCTTAGTTGAATTCTCGCCTGAAAGTTTTGCTGACGTTTTATCGAGACCGGTGATTGATATGGAACCAAAAGCTTTTTCGATTTTGTCATTCTGATTTTTGTCGGCTGATAGACCGATGCGGCCACTAAGCCCAGCACTCGCCTGCAACTCTTTATGCCAGTGATTGGTAGAATCTTTTTTCTCTTCACTAGTCGACTTATCATGCTGAATAACTTTGTCGGCCATGTTCGCTCCAGTAAGATGCGCACCGAGCGCTACTGCGCTCGATTGATCCATAGACTTTCTAGTAATTTGGGTGGCGCTCGAACGCTCACAAGGATCACATTAGCTGCAAGTTGTTAATAAGTTGTTTAAGGCAAATGGCAATCAGGCATTTTTCGAGTGTTATCATAAAACGCTCTCCTACGCGTGGCGACAGTGTTACAACCTGAACTTGAATCTATTGCTGTGCCTGAAGCGCTCTCAAAGCTGCGGCGTTTTCCAATGGATCGAACACTTTTATTGTTCGATAGAGACAGTGGTTTAAATGCTCTGTGTGAAGGGCCAGAAACTGCCCATCTTCGCCTGATGGCGCCACGCGTGGTTCAGTTCGGCATTACAAATCGCTGCAACCTCGCTTGCACTTTCTGCTCTCGTGATTTAACAGCAGACTCGGCCTGGACTTTCGATTCCGCCTTCACTTTCTTGGCCGAGTTAGCGAACTGGGGTGTTTTGGAAGTTGCTTTCGGTGGTGGCGAACCCTGGCTCTTTCCAGATTTTGCCGATTTGATCAATCGACTTTATGATCAAACACCGTTAGCGATAAATTTCACCACTAATGGGCTGGCATTGTCGGCTGCCAAACTTTCGCAAATTCGTGGCAAATATGGTCAAATCAGACTGTCTCTTTACGACAACAATGACTGGCGACAAAAAGTAGCAATGCTTGTGCAAGCCGAGGCTCGCTTTGGTGTTAATTACCTGGTGACCCCAATGCGCTTGGCGCAACTAGAAAAAACCGTATTTGAACTGACTTCGCTAGGCTGCCGCGACATTCTCCTTCTAAGCTATAACGGCGCCGACCACACAATGCACTTGAGCACGGACGAGAACGCCGACTTGAGACGGCGAATAGCAGTTCTGGCCAAAATATTACAAAATCAATGCCAGCTAAAACTCGACGTTTGCTGGGGTGAACGCATGGCTGGAGTAGATCGTTTATTTGAGAAAAATGACTGTGGTGCTGGTCGAGAATTTATTGTTTTGACAAGCGAGAAACAACTGCAACCATGTAGTTTCCACCAATTGAAAATTCCAGTTGTCGACGCTAAGCACGTAATGGATCTTTGGCATAACAATCAGGAGCATCTGCATAAAGCTTCGGTGCTGCCTGGCTGTGCCAGATTGACTGACTACGGATTGGCGTTAGCGGAGCAACAATGAAGATTAAGATCTGGAATGCTTTTGCCAGCAACAATAGCGGCAGCTATACGATTGTCGGAAGTTTCTCGAATAAAGAATTAGCATCTGAAATTGCCCTTGAGCTGAAAGATTTGATGCAAGCGCACACTGATTGGTTAGAGGATAGCAAGTCAATCGCGCCTTCTCCGCTGCATACATTTGTTGAACAAAAAAACCTCACTCCGGATCCAGAGATCGGCACCAGTGACAACTGGCCAGAGTACAGCCGCAATATCTCACCTCAGGTAATGGCTATCGACTATCAAGTTGTCATTCATCACCACTACACAGTCACACTTCCTGCACTGTTTGGCGAATATTTTTACGCCCGCGGTGGACGAGTGGAGACAGAATTGAACCACGCTCACAATTCGGTGATCGGAATTTTCAATATATATCAAGAATGTCAAGGTCATTGGAAGCCAGGCGTGTCCGCAAAGCTTGCTGCATTATTAGCCGAGCTGCAATCTAACGGAAGTCCATTTTCCGCTAGCAATAGAGCTATCTCTTGGGAAGCGGGGAAAATGGAAAATTTTGATTTGACCATTGCCGCAGTCTTCGACGATTTGCTTGAAGGCTTTACTGTAATCAACAAAGCCGTTCAAGCTCAGGACCTTACTATGAACCTGCAAATCATGGAGGCCTTCACCAAAGACGATCCGTTAGGCTTTTTTCGCCCTTTGATGAAGTAATTATCTGTCCATCGGACATTAAATTACTACTTAACCCGTCCCAGAGCGCTGCGTTTGGCACCACTGAGGGTATTGCGAGTTTTCGCAGCTTCAGTCTTATTGGTTTTGTCTTTGAAAATTACAGCGAACACTTCATCAAGATGAGCTACCGGCACAAGCTCGACTTTTTCTTTGACATAGTCAGGAATATCCTGCAGGTCTTTTTCATTGCTGCGAGGCAAAATCACAGTCTTAATACCGGCCCGCAGTGCGGCCAGAACCTTTTCTTTCAGTCCACCGATAGGCAACACACGACCACGCAAAGTAATCTCACCGGTCATAGCCACCGATCCACGGGCTGGACGCTTGGATATGGCCGACACCAGCGCGCAACACATGGCGACACCGGCTGATGGTCCGTCTTTAGGAGTAGCACCTTCAGGAATGTGAATGTGAATATCTAATGTTTCGTGGAAGTTCGCAGGAATGCCGAGCAACTCAGCGTGACTGCGAATGTAACTAAAAGCCGCTTCGGCAGATTCTTTCATCACATCGCCCAGCTGACCGGTCAATTGCAATTTGCCTTTGCCCGGCATAGTGTTAACTTCGATGCTTAAAGTTTCGCCGCCTGTTTCTGTCCAGGCAAGGCCCATAACAATACCAACTTGCGGTCCCTTCACTTCATTCTCGCGCACAATTTTTGGTGGCCCCAAAAACTTAGGCACCAGATTTGGTTGCAGCTTGATTGATTCGATTTCTTCTTTAACGACCTGTGATGCTACTTTGCGGCATATAGAGGCAAGATTGCGCTCAAGACTGCGTACTCCAGCTTCGCGAGTATATTCTTGAATAATTTTTCGCAGGGTGGCTGCCGGCACTTTTAATTGCTTTTCTTCAAGGCCATGGCGATAAAGAATTTTAGGCAAAATATGATTTTCAGCAATCGCTACTTTTTCTTCTTCGGTATAACCAGAAATAGAAATAATTTCCAGCCTGTCGAAGAGTGGCCTTGGCACCTGCTCAAGGCTGTTGGCTGTAGCGACAAATACAACTTCCGAAAGTGAAAAAGGAGCGTCCAGATAGTGATCTGTAAAGTTGTCGTTTTGATCAGGATCAAGCACCTCTAGCATGGCAGCCATAGGGTCGCCCTGATAAGAACGAGTCATCTTCTCGATTTCATCTAGTAAAATCACCGGATTTTTAGTTGCCGCTTGTTTTACCGCTTGAATAATGCGTCCGGGCATGGCACCGATATAAGTACGGCGGTGGCCGCGAATCTCGGCTTCGTCACTGACTCCGCCTAAACTAATGCGGGCAAATTGACGATTCATGGCCCGGGCGATAGATTTCACCAGACTGGTTTTACCGACGCCGGGAGGCCCGACAAGGCATAAAATTGTGCCGGTGGGTTCTTTGGCTAATTTCCGCACTGCCAGATATTCCAAAATGCGTTCTTTGACTTTTTCCAGACCGTAATGGTCTTCGGTCAAAATATCTTCCGCCCGGTGCAGGTCTATGGCTTCGCGCGAACGTTTGGCCCAGGGCAGCGAAACGAGAGTATCTAAGTAGGTACGAATCACACTGGCTTCAGCACTTTGCGGCATCATTTTTTCCAGCCGACCTAATTCTTTATTGGCCCGCTCAAGAGCAACACCAGAAATTTTGCATTTCTTGATTTTCTGCTTGTATTCATTAATCTCGCCGAGCTCGCCGCCGTCTTGATTAAGTTCGTCTTGAATGATGCGCAATTTTTCGCGCAGATAATATTCTCTTTGCGTTTTTTCTAAATTGAAGCGCACCCGATCATGAATTTGTTGCTCCAGATCTGCCAATTCAAGTTCGCGCGAGAGCAATTGGCCAATGTATTCAAGCCTCTCGGTAGCGTCATTGATTTCCAAACTGTTTTGCCGCTCGGCCAGACTGAGGCCCAAATAAGTAGCGATGATGTCAGCAAGACGACCAGGCTGACCAATGCCAGAGACAGCAAGCAAACTTTCTGGATTGATTTTTTTCGTCGACTTGACGTATTGCTCAAACTTTTCAACCGAAATCTTGATCAGGGTACGAGTGGTCTCATCGTCCACAAGAATTTCGGTGCGCTCTTCCACTTTCGATGTGAAGTGCTCTGCACCCTCTTCGATATTATCCAGATGCACCCTCATAGAGCCTTCTACAAGCACTTTAACGGTACCATCGGGCAGTTTGAGCATCTGCATCACTTCGGCCAGCGTGCCGACCTGATAAAGGTCATCGATTTTAGGATCTTCAGTTTCGGGTTCTTTTTGAGCCACCAAAACTACCAGGCGATCATCACGCATCAATGCCTGCTCTAAGGCTGCAATGGAACGCGGCCTGGAGACAAACAAAGGGGTGACCATCTGGGGGAAGACAACTACATCCCGCAATGGGATGAGAGGAAAAATTTCGGTGCTCAAATCCACCATAAGGCGTTAACTGGGCCTCTGCAAGAGAAACTGTCTGATTCGCCGCGCTCTTGGAAAAGCTAAGCGATCTCTCCCTTTAGTTTAGCCTTTGGAAGCTGAAGTAACTCCGCAGTCGATCGTTTTTCTACAAGTTCCTTAGTGATATGACATACCTTAATGTCGCTGCGCGATGGAACTTCATACATGATGTCGAGCATTATTTCTTCTACGATGGAGCGCAGCGCACGGGCGCCGGTCTTACGCTTGAGAGCTTCTTCAGCTACAGCGCGAATTGATTCGGCATCAAATTTAAGGTCTACGCCATCAAGAGACAACAGTTGCTGGAATTGTTTAATGATGGCATTTTTGGGTTCAACCATAATGCGCACCAGAGCCTCTACATCAAGGGCTTCAAGCACAGCTGTGACCGGCATACGGCCAACAAATTCTGGAATCAAGCCAAATTTAAGCAAGTCGTCTGGAGCAGTCTCCACCAAAATCTTGGAAGAACGCTGGTCTCTTTCCCAGGTGGTGAGGGGCCGTTCGCTGCCAAAACCAATATTGCGATTGGAGGAGACGCGCGCTTCGACTATTTTGTCTAAGCCCACAAAAGCTCCACCACAAATAAAGAGAATATTGGCAGTATTGATTTGAATGAATTCTTGATGAGGATGCTTACGTCCACCCTGAGGCGGAACGTTGGCCAGGGTGCCTTCAATCATTTTCAGCAATGCCTGCTGAACGCCTTCACCTGAGACATCGCGGGTGATGCTGGTGTTTTCTGATTTGCGTGAAATTTTGTCGATTTCATCAATGTATATAATGCCGCGCTCAGCTTTTTTAACGTCGTAATCAGCTGACTGGTAGAGTCTGAGCAGAATATTTTCAACGTCTTCGCCAACATAGCCGGCTTCAGTTAATGTAGTGGCGTCAGCTACGGCAAACGGCACATCAAGCAATTTGGCCAGTGTTTGAGCCAGAAGGGTTTTACCGCAACCAGTTGGACCAATCAAGAGAATATTGGATTTGGAAATTTCGACTTGATCAGCTAACTCGGCATTGTGACTGATGCGCTTGTAGTGGTTGTAAACCGCTACTGAAAGAATTTTCTTGGCCCGAGATTGGCCGATGATATGTTGATCGAGGAAAGCCTTTATTTCTTGGGGCTTGGGAATGTCGACCATCTGAGGTGTTGTTGTTTCTGGCGCGGGCTGGGCTGCCGCTCCGCCTTCGAACAATTCTTCATCAAGGATCTCATTGCAAAGATCGACACACTCGTCGCAGATATATACACCGGGGCCAGCTATTAATTTCTTAACCTGGTCCTGACTCTTTCCGCAAAACGAGCACTTGAGTCGGTTGTCCGATTGTTTTGGCATTTAGTTTCCCTATTTATCTAGGACCATAGTTCTACTTAATCACACACTTTGTATTCTACAAAGTTAAATGCCCGGGCGCTTGCGCTCCCGGGCATCCACCAGACGATTAAACAGCAGACAGGCTCGGCGATGGCTCAAGTTTGGTAATAACTTGATCTACCAGACCATACTCCTTGGCTTCCTCTGCAGTCATGATGTTGTCACGATCTGTATCTTTCTCGATTGTCTTAACTGACTGACCGGTATGCTCAGCCATAAGTTCGTTCAATTGACGTTTGATACGCAGAATTTCGCGAGCTTGAATTTCAATATCAGTAGCTTGACCTTGTGCACCACCCAATGGCTGGTGAATCAGAATGCGTGAATGAGGCAGTGAAAGTCTTTTGCCCTTTTTACCGGCAGATAGAAGAAATGCACCCATGCTAGCTGCCTGACCCAAGCAGATGGTGGAAACGTCAGAGCGAATGTGTTGCATGGTGTCATAAATCGCCAGACCGGCAGTAACCGATCCACCAGGCGAGTTGACATATAAACGGATATCTTTTTCTGGATCTTCGCCTTCCAAAAGAAGCAACTGAGCCACGATCAGATTTGCCACCATGTCATCAATTGCGGTGCCGAGGAAAATAATTCTCTCTCGCAAAAGTCTGGAGAAAATATCGAATGCACGCTCACCACGTGAAGTGGTTTCAATTACAGTCGGTGCGTAAATCGCATCAGGACTGGCATAAGGAGTCTGGCTCCAGATTTCATAAAGTTGTTTTGAACTCGGAGGCGTCTTAATGATTTCGCCAAATCTTTCAGTAGTCATTTTCTCTTCTATTTCCTATTCAGCGGCTGCACTATATCTTACTGAAAAACGGCAAACACACATTAAACGGTCTTGCGACCCTGTGTTATATATTTCGAATTGCCGTCCTCAACAATGGGAAAGCTTATTCGGCTTTCTTCTTAGTTTTCTTACCGGCCTCAGCTTTGGGAGCCTCTTCATCATTTTTTGAATCGGAAGCTTTGCCGCTGTGACCATGGGCGGCGTGATCATGATCTTCTGTGCATTCATCGGGCACAAAATTGATTTTAGCGGTTCCCACCAGGAGTTCTACGACTTTGCCGGTTAAGACTTCCTCGGCAACCTGCCTGCGTACATCTTCATTATTGGCAAATTCTTCAAATTGTTCCGGTTTTAACTGATAACGCATGGCTAATTCTGCGTAGTATGGGGCCATTTCTTCGTCATTGACGGTGAGTTTCTCTTCACGCACGACTGCACCCAGTACCAGTGAAGTCAGCACCCGCTGCCGAGCTTCTTCAAGCTTGGTAGTTTTCATCTGAGTATATTCATCGGTAGCTTCGAATTCTTCCCACGGCTGACCATTTTGCTCAACGTAGCGACGCAGCTGCCCTAAAAGCAAGTCACGCTCACGTTCTACCATAGTTTCTGGAATGTCTACGTCAGCAGCATGCGCCACCGCCTCTACTACCATTCTCTGTGCGCGTGATTCATTTTCCTGCTTGACCACTTCATGCAACTCAGCTTTAATCGACTCTTTCAAAGCGTCAAGACTGTCATGGCCAACTGATTTTGCCAGTTCGTCATTAACATCAGGTGTAGTCTTTTTGCGAATTTCTTTCAGGTGCACTTCAAATTCGGCTTCTTTGCCGGCCACTTCTTTGCGTTTGTAGTTTTCAGGGAAAGTGGCTTTGGCTTTGAATTTATCTTTAGCGTTTTTGCCCACTACCTGTTCACAAAATCCTGGCAAGAAAGAACCTTCAACTAAATCAAGCATTAGCGAATCAGCTTTGCCGCCTTCTAAGGCTTTGCCATCAACAAAGCACTCAAAGTCGATAACGGCTGTGTCACCGAGCTCAGCAGCTCTGCCTTCAACCGGTGCGAGTGAAGCTTTAGTTTCGGCTACATTGGTCAAAGCGCGCTCGAGAGCGTCTTCTGGCAATGTCACTTCCGGTACATTGACTTCAATTTCTTTGTAACCGCCCAGTTTTACTTCAGGTCGAACTTCAAATTTGGCTTCAAATTTGAGCGGCTCGCCCAATTTAAAATCAAAGTTGGAATACTCTGGAGCTGTAATGATGTCGAGGTTTTCTTTGAAAAGAGCCTCATTAATTAACTCGGGAACAAGCTTCTCTAAGGCTTCACGCTTAATCGCTTCTTCGCCGATTGTTTTTTCGATGATCATGCGCGGCGCTTTGCCTGGTCTAAAACCAGGGATGCGCACTTGATGACTGAGCTGGCGACAGGCCATCTCATAAGCGCGTGAAACCTTGTCAGGCTCCAACTCTATGTTCATCTTAACTACGTTCTTGCCTTCCCGCTCGAGGGTGACCTTCATGAATTACTCTCTCAGTGACTGTAAATGCCTAAATCCGATTTAGATTGTGGATTTTATCACGGCATTAGGGCTCAGGCCTTCGGCTAGAGCTGGATTATTTACAGTTTCTGCCTGAAATTACGCGGGATTAGTAGTTAGTCACGAGTGGAAAGGTCAGCAGGTGAATCTGTCGAATACATATTTGACACTGTCAAAGCCACTCCGGCCGCCACATTGACGCACAAGAATATGCCAAGAAAAATACATCCCATCATCAACTGCCAGCAGATAATTGCCTGACGCTTACCAAGTGAAGAGAGGATTCCAAGACGATAAACGATAAACATGATCACTGCCACGGCCAGCACGATGTCTGAAATAACGATAAATGCCAGGCGAAGATCGGCCATGGGTGTATAGGTGAGAGACAAAACCTCGGCGATACAGCAAATTAAAAGCGCAATTACTGTCACTCGATCTGATGTGCGCACCTGCACTTCATCAGTGGCAGAGGCGTCGCCGATGTAACGCAGAGCAGCTGCTGATGATGCCCATGGCGAGCGTCTCTGTGCAGCACCAGCAGCAGCGTCAACAGCGGCATCAGCGGCTTCGATGACAGGAGCAGATGAAGACGTAGGTTCAGTGGCAATTTCAGGCGCAGACGATTCAGATAGCAAAGTTTCGGAAACAACAGCTTCAGACACCGACGGTTCGCCACCTTCGCTAGATTCTGTCGACTTTGGCTCCTGCACTTCCTCAGTCATTCCGGCTTCTCCTGAAGACATGTTTGTTGCTCACTAATATAGCTTAAGCCCAACAGATTTAAAAAAAAAGCTGCCTTGACGGCAGCTAAAATGGAGCGGGAGACGAGATTCGAACTCGCGACATCCTCCTTGGCAAGGAGGCATTCTACCACTGAATTACTCCCGCAGGGACGCCATCTCACCATGAGATCTGCGATCAGTGTAAGGAAATTATACACGGCTGTCGGCGGATGTGTAAAAGCAACAAGGAAAATCAACGGGATGTTGCGGCAGCGTTTACACGACGTGGACGAGCAGACAAACGCTTTTCAACATCAGAGAGCACACGCACTACGTGATAGGCGTTATTGGCATCGGTGCGAGGGCGCTCGCCGCGCAAAATGCACTGCAAGAAATGCTCGCATTCGAGCTGCAATGGTTCGCCGGTCGGATAATAGGGATACTCAACCACCATCGTTCCTTTTTCGGTAACGCTGTGGAGAGCCAGTTTGTCTTCTTGCTGGGTATCGTTCAAAACAGCTGTTTTTTTTGTGCCGTTGACTGTGCAACGCACAAGTTTTTGTGGATCGATCCAGCTGTTGCGCACCTGGCCAGGAATGATGCGATCGCCCATGGGGAAGGTCAAATCTAAATAAGCAACGTCTACAAGACCATCACCTAATGTGTCCCAACCACCAACACGAGTAACTTCAGGAGATTCACAATCAAGTAAATAACTCATCATCGATATATCATGAGGAGCCAGATCCCAGAGCACACTCCAGTCGCGGCGAGAGTTGTTGAAGTTCATGCGATCTGAGCGCACAAATAGCAAATCGCCCAGTTCACCTGATGCAATCAAATCTTTGAGACAATTGACCGCAGGATGATAGAGCAACAAGTGACCGACCATAAGCACAAGATTGCGCTCGGTAGCCAGTTCATCTAATTTTTCAGCATGCTTGACGTCGCGCGCCAACGGCTTTTCTACATAGACATGTTTACCGGCCATCAGAGCTTTTTCAGCTAACTGAAAATGAGTGTCTGAAGGAGTGGCAATCACAATAGCGCTGACATTGGTGTCAGCTAAAATGCTGTCGTAGTCACTGGTGACTGACGTGCCCTTGTGCTCTTTTTGCACATAATCAAGGCGCTTCTGGTCAGCATCGCAGACGATCGAGAGGGCACCCAGATGAGCAAAGTTGCGTACAAGGTTTTTTCCCCAGTTTCCGCAACCGATTACTGCAACTCTAGGTAACCCCACTCGAACCTCCCAGGACTTCTATTTGCCTTTCTTGTTGACCGCTTCGGCGAATTCTTTACCCACTTTAAACCCGGCCACTCTTTTGGCTGGAATTTCTAAAGGCTCGTTGGTTTTAGGATTACGGCCTGTGCGCGCTTTACGCTGGCGGGCTTCGAATGTACCAAATCCAACTAGAGTAACTTTTTCATCGCGAGCTACATGTTTGATGATGGTGTCCATCATCTTGTTGATTACTTGCTCGGCGTCTTTTTTGGTTGTACCGGCTTCTTTAGCTACGATGTCGACCAATTCTGCTTTATTCAAGACTCTCCACCCCTTTGAAGACTAGAACCAAATTCCTAGAAAAAGAACAATTGAGGTTTTAATGCCTCGGGCTTCCCAAGAGATTCCAAGCCACAAGGGGCTTCATGCCGATCTAACTAAATTATTGATAGCATTCAATTTTACTGATTGCATTCAATTATGCCAGCATCAGGCGAACATATATAAATCACTGTCCGTTTAAATACAGAGTCAAACACTAAAAGTCTTTGTAGTCGTGTGTTTAGTGGAAATGAGTATGACACCAGAAAGCAATGCTAGCATAAAGTAAAGCTCTGAGAAGTGCTTCAAATACCGAGTATGTCGATAATTTACTTATGCTTCCCACCCGTCAAGCCAATCTCACTTCCTTACGCAGAGACGCATGGGTCGAAGTAGACCTCAATGCCATCGAAGAAAATCTTAAATTGGTGCGCTCATGGTTGTTGCCCAATATAAGAGGAATATGTCCGCAATTAATGGCGGTAGTAAAGAGCGATGCATATGGCCATGGCGCTTCGAATGTAGCCGAGCTCCTCGCAGCGTCCGGCGGTGGAGTAGATTGGTTGGGTGTCGCTTCCATCGACGAAGGCACGCAACTGCGCGGCGCTGGAATCAAGCTTCCCATCTTAATTTTAAGCCCCACTCCGTCATGGGCGATCTCAACGGCTCTTGAAA
>CASBPX010000238.1 GCA_949127735.1 Candidatus Obscuribacterales bacterium
CAAGCGTCGCCCACGAGTTCTGGTTGGGAAAAGTCAATGTGCCCATGGCTTTGATTCAAGGAAAAATTGTAGCGAAGGGCCCTGTGAATAAGGCTTTAGCTCTGTTGCCGGCAATCAAACCGGCTTATGGTATTTATCCTTCCATTATCGAAAAAAACGGCCTTAAGGTTTCGACTACATAAATGACGGTAATCACCATTGGTGAACTGGTTGTTGATTGGATTGCCACCAAAAAAGGCATAGGCTGGAATCAGTCAGAGACTTTTTTGCGCAGTTCTGGTGGCAACGCCGCCAATGTCGCGCAAGCGCTCTGTCGTCTTGGTACCAAAGCCAGGCTGGTAGCCAAGGTTGGCGACGATATACACGCCGGTTATCTGCTTGAGGCTTTAGTTGCCGCCGGCGTTGAAACTAAATTTGTCTCGCAAACTTCTGCATTTGCCACGGCACAATGTTATGTGCTTACTGATGCTGCTGAAGAAAATCAATTTTTCAATTGGCCTAAGCCTAATGCATGCCACCAGTTAACCGTTGACGATCTTGCTCACGACCTTTTTGACAAAGCCGTGGCCCTCCATGCCACGGGCATCTCGCTCACAGTCGAGCCGCGCAGCAGCGCTGTCATTGAAGCTATGTCGAGAGGCAAAAACAGTGGTTTACTGATTTCTTTCGACGCCGGCTTTCCCACCGGTGAAGGCGATAAAGCGCGAAAACTTGCTCATCAAGCCATGGCCCTGGCTCATGTGATCAAAGTAAATTTGCCTGAACTCTTTTTTTGGCTGGCAGATTTTGACTCGCGTGAAGGCACAAATGCCGAACGCAATTTCACCGACGACATTGAGACATTGACTGCTTATGGTCAACTTTTGCGGCAGCGTACTGGTGCTGAAATAATTCTCCTTACTCTTGGTGCTGGCGGTTCAATTATTGTTAGTGCCGCTCAGAGTTGTTTTGCTGCTCCTATTAAAGTTAAAAGCCTCGCCGGCGTTGGTGCCGGTGACGCATATGTGGCAGCAGTGCTCAATCAAATTGCCGAAGCGCAAAACTCACTTTCTGAAGAGCATGATTGGCATTCGAGGCTCAATTTAGATTGGCCAGCCATCGCTAGATTCGCCAATGCCGCCGGAGCCCTGGCAACCAGAACCATAAGCGCCTCCCAGGGTCTGCCAAGTCTGGAAGAAGTAAAAGCTTTAGTACAACAATAATTTCGTAAAAACATCAGTGCACTCGGCATATAGCTCTTTGTAGGCTAAGGGTATTGCTGTTACACTGACATCAGGCTACTGGCGACCCGCTAAATAAAAAGGTATCTATGGAAGGCATCGGCGAAATATTTTCTACTTTTCACCTGCTTGCCACCATCGCAGTAGTTCTTTTGGTGGTTACCGGCATTGCGGTCGCAGTTATTTTGGCCAGAGTCTTTCGCCGCGACTTCGAGCAGCAGGACTAGCTCCACTTGATATTGATGGCCTTTTTTATGGTGAAATAATGCGATCTGCTGAGAATAAATATTCGCATATAGCAAACATGTTGGTAACTTGTTCTACCGGCACTTTTTCCTTTAGACCGTAAAAATCAAGGCACAGGCCACATGCAAGCACTTCAATGCCTTTATCTCTGAGGTCATTTAGTACCTTTATATATGGTCCGTCAGGATCCATTAATTTGACACCGCCATTCACCATTAGTATCGCCCTTGGTTCATGACCCGACTGGCAAATTGTTTGCAAAAAGAGATTGAGGAGATGAGCGCTAAAGTCGTGTCCTTTTTCAGTATGGTCGCCTTCGCCAAAAGTATCACGACTGAGAAAAACGATGGTGCCTACAGAGTTAGCACTATCGTTTTGTATTTTCACTGACGATTTTGTTTGCTGATGGTCGTGCGTTTGTTCATGATTCTGGCGTTCTATCACAATTTTAAAATGGTCGTCTGACTGCTCTTTAAGCATTGACAGATTTTGCGAACCGGCAAGTCGGGAGAGATTTTGCACGTTCACTTCACTGTCTACTAGCGCTTCAATGCAGGTGATAGAAGCGTCGTCAATAAGTTTTTTCGTCCGCAGTACCGGTTCAGGACAGGTCAGACCTCTGAGGTCAACTATTTTTTTCATTGTCGGTTTTACTCTTACAATTGCGAAATTATCAATTAATTACGACATCAATGTGACCGGGGATGCCTTCGATCAATTGACCGATGTCTGTTGCTTCTATGCCGGCATCAGTAAGGCTGCGCACCACTTTTTGACTATCTTGTTCAGCCACCGCAAATAGCAGGCCGCCCGATGTTTGCGGGTCATACAAAAGATCACTTACTTCTAAAGGCAAATCTTTTATATAAGATACGCTCGCTTCAAATGATTTTCGATTGCTGTAAGCACCGGCAGGCACCAGCCCCTGTTTGGCAAAATTTAAAACTGATGCCAGAAAACGCAAAGCAGAAACATTCATGCGTGCAGCCAGTTTGCTACCCTTCGCCATCTCGTGAATATGTCCAATCAGTCCAAATCCGGTCACGTCAGTGCATGCGTGTATATCTACTGAACGTGCAATTTCCAGTGTGCGATCATTCAATGTAGTCAGAGCTGAAAATAATTGACCCTGCTCAGCTTGGCTGAGTAAAGCCGCCTTGAGTGCAAGCAGACTTACCCCGGTCCCAAGGGCTTTAGTCATGATGATTTTGTCACCAGCCCGTGCACCACTGTTGGTGAGCACCTCATTTGGATTAATAAGACCGGTCACTGCCAGGCCGTATATAGTTTCTGGGCTCTGAATTGAATGGCCGCCAGTAAGGAGAGCACCGGCGCGTGCCACTTGATCTGCGCCACCACGCAAAATTTCACTGGCAATAGAAAGTGGATAGTCGCATGTGGGAAAAGCAAAAATTGCCAGCGCCATGATCGGTTTACCACCCATGGCGTATATATCAGAGAGGGCGTTGCAGGCGGCTATCTGGCCATATAAATATGGATCGTCAACAACAGGCGGAAAGAAATCGACACTTTCAATAATCGCAAGATCTTCAGATAACTTATAAACGGCAGCGTCTTCAAAATTATCAATGCCAGTAAGTAAATTTGGATTTTTACTTTTCGGCAGCCCGGCCAGAATTTGTTTTAGTTCGGTGGCACTGAGCTTAGCGGCACAGCCGCCGGCTTTGA
>CASBPX010000239.1 GCA_949127735.1 Candidatus Obscuribacterales bacterium
CATTAGCTGTTTGACTAAATGCCGCGTTAAGCACCACTAAGCCGATCAAGTGTAAGTGTAGTCTTTTAATTTGCAATGTGAACGATCCCGCAGGGCCTTCGTCTATTGTAGCTGCTTGACTGAATTAACTGAAGAAATAAGCATTTTAAGGTTTGCTACGCTGTACACCGGGTATTTTATGGATGGCATCAGTCGTTCTTTAATTCTGTAGCTACCGGTGATTTTATGATTGATGATGTGCGAAATCGTTTGACAATATTGTGCTTAGCAGGCGGCTTACTTTTTTCCTGTTGTTCCGCTGCTCGGTCCGACGAAGTTGCCATCACCCCATCAGGAAAAATCCCGTCAATAACCACCGCTACTGCAGATACCAAGCCAATTTTTCTCTGGAAGTGCAAGAAAGGTAATCAATTAATTTACCTTCTTGGTACCATTCACGTGGCTCGTCCAGGCTTTTATCCTTTGCCGCGCGAAATGGAATCAGCGCTGAACGAAAGCAGTATTCTTTTTGTCGAAGCAGATGTATTGCAAGATAGCGGTAAAGTCAACGATACTCTCCGGCGCATTGGTCTTTATACACCGCCGGCAACTTTGACAGAGAATCTTTCTCCATCAACAGCTGATGCGCTAAATCAATATATTGAGTGGTCAGGTGAGTCATTGTCTATGTATCAAGCGTACAAACCATGGGTGGTTTCTCAAATTCTCACCAGTGGAGCCATTCGCAGAGCAGGCTACAAAGCTGAACTCGGCATAGATAGGCATTTGCTAAGTCAAGCGCACGCTTCGGCAAAAAAAATTATTCCACTAGAATCACTAGAGTCTCAGCTCAATCTGGTTAGTAGCTTTGACAAGACTACTCAAGAAAAACAGCTGCTTGGAAGTATTATCTCGCTGCGCGATTCTAAGTCTGATATGGAAAAAATTGAAAACAGTTGGAAAAATGGTGACGCTTCTGCTCTTGCATCATTAGGTGTCAATGACGTCGACGCCGACAAAGATATTCAAAATGCTAAGGTAGCTTTGCTCGACAAACGCAATAGCGCCATGCTCGTTGAGTTAAACAAGCACTTGCCGCCACAAGGCAGCGTCCTAGTGGCTGTGGGGGCGGCTCACCTGGTAGGTGAGCATGGCCTGCTGGCAAAATTGAAAGAGCAAGAATACACAGTTGAGCAAGTCAATACGACATTAGCAAAGAAAACTACCAGTATCAATTTTGGTGCCCGCAATCTCAAGCGACTATATTTTCCAGAGGGTCTATTTAGAATCATGCTTCCTGGTGACCCTGAGGTGAAGTATGAAACCCTCAATAATATTCGCATGGTTGATTATGCTTATTCTAATCTAGGCGGCGCCATGACAGTTTCTTACATTATTATGCCGGCGGCAATCAGCAGTGCCGACAAGCAAAAGCAATTTATGCAAATTATAGCCTCGGCGGTGGTGAAAAAGTCTCGGGGTACTAATGTTAGCTTTGTGCCCAGTCAGAAGAAATCTGGTGCTATGGAACTGAGCTTTAAGCTACCTACTAAGGCCGGCATTGCAAAGCAAGATCAATATTTGCGATGCTGCATGATACTTAGTGGTCGTAGACTTTATTTAATTGGCGGCCAGGGCACTGTAGATTTTTTCAAGTCGCGTCTGTACAGTGAATTTGAAAATTCGCTTGAAATTATTCCCGAACAAGGTTTTGTCACCGCCTCTGCACCAGTTTGGAATCAAAGGAAGCAAACTTCTTCCTCTTCTTCTTTACGGACGCCACAACCTGATTTCCAGATTAATTGGCAAGGAGCCTCGAGGTCAACCTCGCCGACTTACAGAGCCGGCGGCAGTAATTCAAAGGTTGATTTCGATTCTTTGAGAGCCGAGCATTTGCGAAAAAGCGAAGAATTACGAAGTAAGGTACGTAGCGATTTCGAACGGGTGAGAAACCAGATGCAGCAGCGTCGTTAGGAAATCAAATATGAAAGTAGCGATTTTAGTTGCAGCTATTTGCTTATTGATATTCGTCCTGGTCAATGTCAACACAGTTATTGCCACTATAAATGGTGGCACCTCTATTTTAGAAGGAATTGACGCTCAAGATCTTTCAGGCAAGAAGCTTACTCCCTATGCTCTTCCGGCCTCACACTGCAAGGCTTCTTTTCCAGGCACGCCCCGCATACCGACTCTTTCTCAACAATTGCTGGGAGGTTTTCTCTCTGGAAGAAGCGCTGTCATGGCTGATGCCAAGCAGCTGTATTATTTAGGTGAATACAGGTTACCGGGTATGGAGCTTGGATTATCTGATTCGCCAGCATTCAAAGGCACCGTTATTGGTGTTACGCCTGTGCAGTTCAACAGTCTCGGTGTCAACGGGTTAACTTCGTCGCCAGGCAATAATTCTATTGCCACCAGTTCAAATTTTAATTCTGAACCGTTAAAGATTCAGCAGGCCCTTGATACTTTTACCAAAGGTTGGTTACGTGATAATGGGGCGGCGGCCGCGGTTAATGTACCGCTAGCGCTAAAAGGCGGCCTTTACAGCGGACGCGAAATAGGCGGCACTTTGAAAGAGCCAAATCACGCATTTCGCTTAAGATGCTATTGCAATTACCCTCGCAAGTCTATTGTGGTAATCGCAGCCAGGGGTGATGCCCAAAGGGTCAACTCGCGTGATACCCAAACGTTTCTCGATTCTCTCGATATGTGGCAATAAAAGCTTGTGAACGTCACACTTGAACTGGTAGCCGATTACATTGCAAACAGCCGCAAAATTGCGGTGCTCACTGGTGCGGGCACATCAGCAGAAAGTGGCGTGCCTACTTTTCGTGCTCAAGGTCAGAACAAATCTGCCCAGGCACCACTCTGGGAAAAGTATGATCCCTCCGAACTCGCCAGTCCAAGCGGATTTAAGAGGCATCCAGACCTGGTATGGCAATGGTACGACTGGCGTCGCAATTTGGTCGAAAGCGTGTCTCCAAATGCTGGCCATCATGCCCTTGCTGCTTTAGAAAAGCTCTACCATCCCCAGCCGCGAACCTTTACTCTCATCACTCAAAATGTAGATCGGTTGCACCATCGGGCAAAGTCTCAAAATATATTGGAAATGCACGGCAATATCGTCAGCTTCCGCTGTTTCGACCATGGTCATCAAGCTGGCGAAGTCGAGCGAAGTTTGCCGTCGCCACCCCTCTGCAATGACGGTCAATGTCACTCTAAATTACGACCGAATGTTGTCTGGTTTGGCGAGTCGCTAGACTCTGCAGTGCTCGACGCTGCCATGGCCGCAGCAAGGCAATGCGACGTTTTTATCGCCATTGGCACCTCAGCTCTGGTGCAACCTGCTGCATCTCTTCCGTATATAGCACGTGAGCACGGAGCAAAATTAGTGGAAATCAATCTTGAACGCACTGCACTTTCAGAAAATGTAGATGCGTTTTTGCAAGGCAGGAGTGGAGATGTTCTACCTTCGCTAGTTGATCTGGTAAAGGCTCATCCCCGGCCAGTTTGAGAGGCGCTTAAGGAAAAGTATATAGGTTTTGCTGGTGCTTATATATCAGTAAAAAAACAATGAATTCTTCTTTCATCATGGCCTTTTCGCAAATTTAATTGGTGAATATGATCAAGGCCGCACAGCTAATGCATACGCACTTAGCCTGGAAGGATATACGTAGTGGTGTCATTTTTGGTGATTGTTGGGATCTCCAATTGCCTTGTCTCCCATGGTCTAAGCTCGATAGGCTCGGCGCCTTGCGTTCTTTTTTCGATCGTTTTGGGGTAGCTATTGTATTGTTTTTTTGCAAGTGTTACCTTGCTGTCAATGCGAATCGACTACAGGAGATTTATCGCAAAATTTAACTGAGTGCCCTGAAGAACAGGGATCAGTTCAAAGCTCCTTTTAAGTCGGTTGAACAATATAAAACGAATACTCCCTGAGTGAAACAAGTTTCTTGTGGACCTGAGAGAGGCGATTTTCATCGCTTCTTTTTACTAGAAAGCGTATTTGAAAGTTCGATCGATTTGCGAAGAGTTCTGAACTAATCTGGTGGGGGAAGAATGGTGCAAATCCATCGCTGTCCCGCAACTGTAATAGGATGAAAATCCTCAGTCAGGCTACCCACCAGGGCACATCGGACACCATCTTCGTGGAGTAAGAGGGGTACGTGTTGAAGGCGAAGTCTACCCAGACTTTGCACTATCGACCCTCTTGGGTGAAAACCACTAAGAGGGTTTATTTTTCGCCGAATCTTAAATGCAAAAAACGCCACATTGGTAAACCAGGAGAAAGACAAGAATGAGTCAAGTGCTTACAGCTGCCACCACACACGCAGAGTCTGCCGGTGCAAACTTCGGTTTGAACGAGACACTGGTGAGCCAGTTTGTGCTCTATAAAGTGTTGAGGCGCAACGGCAATGTGGTGGAATTCAATCCCTCTAAAATCGCTGTAGCACTGACAAAAGCTTTTCTAGCGGTTGAAGGCACTCATGGCTCCGACAGTTCTAAAGTTCGAGATCTCGTCAACAAGTTAACCGGTCAAGTCACCGAGACATTGATGCGTCGATTGCCCGAGGGCGGCGTGCTACACATTGAGCATGTACAAGACCAGGTCGAACTGGCACTGATGCGCGCTGGCGAACAAGAAGTGGCTCGCGGATATGTACTTTATCGCGAAGCTCGTTCAAGAGAACGTGCCGAGCGTGAGGCTGCGCTTCCTGCGTCTGTACAAACCATGACTGGTCCCAATGTCACCAGAATTGATGGCACCACAGTTGCCTTCAGCGATCTTGGCCTCGACGCAATTTTGCAAGAAGCCTGTGCTGGCCATGGTGATGTAGTTGACTTCCGCAAAATTATGGAAGCGACTCTGCAATCATTATATGAAGGCGTACCGGAAGGTGAAGTGATTCGCTCAGCGATCATGAGTGCTCGTGCTTTAATCGAAACTGATCCGGCGTACAGCTTTGTCACGTCACACTTGCTATTGCACCAGATGCGTCTAGAAATTCTTGGCGAAGCTGTTAGCCAGAACGATATGAAAACGCGCTACCAGACTTATTTCCCTGAGTATGTAGCTAAAGGCATTACGGCGGGATTATTAGACCCAAGATTGGCCACATTTGATTTAGAAAAAATCGGTGCGGCGATTGTCGGCGATCGTGATTTTAAATTCCAATATCTCGGATTGCAGACTCTCTACGATCGTTATTTACTGCACACCGATGGTTCCCGCTTTGAGATGCCGCAAGCTTTCTGGATGCGCGTTTCTATGGGCCTGGCGCTAAATGAAATCGAGCGCGAAAACAAGGCAATTGAATTCTATAACTTGCTCTCTAGTTTTGATTTTGTTTCTTCCACACCAACTTTGTTTAATTCCGGCACTCATCGTCCACAACTTTCATCATGTTTCCTCACCACCGTCTCTGACGATCTGGGTTCTATATATGATGCAATGAAAGAAAATGCATTGTTGTCTAAATTTAGCGGCGGCCTCGGCAATGACTGGACACCAGTGCGTGCTCTTGGTTCGCACATTGCCGGCACCAACGGCAAAAGCCAGGGTGTTGTGCCTTTCCTGAAAGTTGTAAACGACACGGCTGTGGCCGTAAATCAAGGCGGCAAGCGCAAAGGAGCCGTGTGCTGTTATCTCGAAACCTGGCACATGGACATCGAAGAATTCTTAGAGTTGCGTAAAAATACCGGTGACGATCGCCGCCGCACTCATGACATGAATAGTGCCAACTGGATTCCTGATTTGTTCATGCAACGGGTTATCTCAAATGGCAACTGGACTCTCTTCAGCCCTGAAGAGACACCTGACCTGCATAATTTATTCGGCATTCCATTTAAAACCGCTTACGAAGCTTACGAGCAAAAAGCTGCCAACGGACAGATCAAACTTTTCAAAACCATGCCTGCAGTTTCTCTCTGGAGAAAAATGCTCACCATGTTGTTTGAGACCGGCCATCCCTGGATGACCTTCAAAGACCCATGCAATCTGAGAAGCCCGCAACAACATGTCGGAGTAGTTCACAGTTCCAACCTTTGCACCGAAATTACACTCAACACTTCAGATACTGAAACTGCTGTTTGCAATCTTGGCTCTATCAACCTAGTGGCACACATCACTGATGGTGCCCTCGACTTGGCCAAGTTGAAAAACACCTGTCGGATCGCCATGCGCATGCTCGATAACGTTGTCGATATCAACTATTACAGCGTACCTAAAGCCAGACAATCAAACGTTCGTCACCGTCCAGTTGGCCTCGGTGTGATGGGTTTCCAAGATGCACTGCTGACATTGCGTATTCCTTATGCCTCGCAGCAAGCCGTTGATTTTGCTGATTACTGTCAGGAAGCAGTGAGCTTAAATGCCATTTTCGCCTCAAGCGAACTGGCACGCGAGCGCGGCGCTTATAACTCATATAAAGGATCGCTCTGGGACAAAGGCATCTTCCCTCAAGATTCGCTCGCGCTGGTTGACGAAGCGAGAGTGGCTGCTGGTGGTCAAATTCTTGACCTCGAGCGCGGCGGCAGACTCGATTGGACGCATGTGCGTGAGAGCGTTGCTAAATACGGCATGCGCAATAGCAACTGTCTGGCCATTGCTCCTACTGCCACCATATCTAATATCATTGGCGTCAGCCAATCGATCGAGCCTACTTTCCAGAATCTCTACGTCAAATCGAATCTGTCCGGTGAATTTACTGTGGTAAACACTTACCTGGTTGATGAACTGAAGAAGCTTGGCTTGTGGGATGAAGTGATGGTGCATGACCTCAAATACTTTGATGGCACACTGCAACCAATTGAGCGCATTCCTGAAGAAATCAAAACTCTTTACGCCACCGCCTTTGAGATTGATACTCGCTGGCTGATTGAAGCTGCTTCGCGCCGCCAGAAATGGATCGATCAAGCTCAAAGCTTGAATCTCTACATGGCCGAACCAAGCGGCAAGAAGATGGACGAGATCTACAAAATGGCCTGGACTAAAGGTCTCAAAACTACCTATTACCTGCGCACTGCGGCGGCTACCGCTCCAGAAAAATCGACCACTCAAATTGGTGTGCTTAACGCGGTTAATAGCTCTGGTGCTAAATCAATTCCTGTTAAAGGAACTACCGCCGCTCCAAAAGTTTGCTCAATTATTGACCCTGAGTGTGAGGCCTGCCAGTAACCGTAATTTTCTTCAATTTTTAAATCGAATTTTCTTAACTTAGAAAAGGAAACAAAACATGCTTAGTTTCGACGATGTTCCAGCTGCTAAAACAGAGACAGCAACGGTAACTCCACTGTTCACTACCACTGCCCCTGCTTTAGATTTCACACCCACTGCTACAACTGCAAATTCAACTACTGGCACCACACAAACTGTGTCTAGCGTCAGCGTTATGCCTGCCACCGAATCTGGTGCGGGCGCCACTGGCGTCGAACAAATAGAAATTACGCAAAAGCGTATAACCGTTGACGAAAAAAACATCATCAATTGCCGCGCTGATCTCAACCAGCTGGTGCCATTCAAATATGAATGGGCCTGGCAGAAATATTTGGACGGTTGCGCCAATCACTGGATGCCGCAAGAAATCAGCATGAGCCGCGATATTGCCCTCTGGAAAGATCCTAATGGTTTGACCGACGACGAACGCACCATCATCAAGCGCAACCTCGGATTTTTCTCTACCGCTGATTCTCTGGTGGCAAACAATCTAGTGCTGGCAATATACCGCCACATCACTAATCCGGAATGTCGTCAGTATTTGCTGCGGCAGGCCTTTGAAGAAGCTGTACATACTCACGCTTATCAATATGTTGTGGAAAGCCTGGCCCTTGATGAAGGCGAAATCTTCAACATGTATCGCGAAATACCGTCTATTTACGCGAAAGACGTATTCCAGCTGCAGTTTACTCAAGAGCTGGCCGATCCTAATTTTAAGACCGGCACTGAAGCAACCGATCGTAGATTCTTACGGAATCTGATTGGCTATTACATCATTATGGAAGGCCTGTTCTTCTATGTTGGCTTCGTGCAAATGCTCAGCTTCGGCCGTCAGAACAAAATGACCGGTGCGTCCGAGCAGTTCCAGTACATCATGCGCGATGAGTCTATGCACCTGAACTTTGGCATTGACATGATCAATTCAATCAAGCTTGAAAATCCACACTTGTGGACTAATGATTTCCAGCAAGAAATTATCGATCTGGTCAAGCAAGGTGTTGAACTTGAGTATGCTTATGCCGTTGACACCATGCCTCGTGGAGTACTTGGCCTCAATGCTCAGATGTTCTCTGAATATCTGCGCTTCGTTGCCAATCGTCGCCTTAAACAAATTGGTTTGCCTGAGCAGTATGCTGGTGCCAAGAACCCATTCCCCTGGATGAGCGAGATGATTGATTTGAAGAAAGAAAAGAATTTCTTTGAAACTCGCGTCATCGATTATCAAACTGGTGGAGCCTTGAGCTGGGACTAGGCGTCTTTTTTACGAGAATTCCGAACAGTTTATTGCCACCTGAGATCCGCCTTTGCCGGTGACTCAGGTGGTAATCTGTTTAGCGCAGGGGATGATTTTGAAAAGCCTAAGGAATTTTACAACCTGTGAGTTGTACATTTTTACAACCTAGAGGTTGTAAAAAATCATAGGCACCGAAAATCAAGTGCCCAGTGAACTCAAAAACAGCATTTATTCCTTGATAATATGGTCTCAGTAAAGTATGTAGGAAGTCGCGCACTCCATGGCCAAGCTTTTATTAGTAGACGACGATGACGAGCTGACCACCGTCTTGTCTGAATGGCTTGCTGGTGAAGGCAACATTGTTGAGTGCGCCAATTGCGGTGAAGACGGGCTCTCGCGCCTCAAGCTTTATCAGTACGATTTAGTTGTTTTAGACGTAGGCATGCCCGACATTGACGGTTTTGAAGTTTGTCGTCGCTATCGAATGGCTGGCGGCATGCTGCCTGTTTTAATGCTGACCGGCAAGGCCAATATCAATGATAAAACTGAAGGATTTGATGCCGGCGCTGACGACTATTTGACCAAACCATTCCACCCAAAAGAGTTAAACGTGCGCATCAAAGCTTTAATGCGCAGACCAAGCCAGTTGGTGTCAGAACATCTAACCAGCAGTTATGTGAACATGGATACTGGCGCCCGGCGCGTGTTGGTGCAGGGCGACGAAGTCAAACTCTTACCTCAAGAATTTGCATTGCTCGAGTTTTTCATGCGGCATCCCAATCGTGTATTTAGTTCGGATGAGATTCTCGACAAAGTCTGGTCGAATGAAAAAGACACCGCCAATGATACCGTTCGCGTACACGTTAATAAATTGCGTAAGAAAATCGACCGGGAAGGCTTGCCCTCGCTGATTCGCACCATTCACGGCAGCGGCTATATTCTCGACCAAGATTAAGGCTATTTGAGCGGTACGACTATTTTGGGAGGCGCCGGAAGTTTTACGGTGGGTTCAACCATGCCGGCCTTACTCAACTCTTTGATCACGTGCATGTTTAAAATGAACGACCGTGGCTGAATGCGCCAGTGACCCTCAAAGGGTTTGTTCAGCCAGTAAACCAGGGCGAGGTTGCCGCCCAGTGCTGCGATCACGCCTATCAGCACCACTGTGTGAAACATAGAAATGCGTTTGACATAGAAGTAGGAAAAGGCCAATACAATCAAGGAGCCGATGATTAGCATGGGGCCAATCAGCTGAGTGCGACTGCTGTATAGAGTCAAAATGCGCTCCCGTCTTCCGGTGGCCACGGTGTCGAGACTTTGCAACATAGCCGCTTGCAAATTGCTCTCGCCGTCATGCTGAGGATGAATTCTGACTACCTCATCATTGAGCTGTAACAGGGTGTAGAGCAGTTCGGGGCAAATCGTGCCTTTGGCCATGGCCGGCCATTCCTCGTTGACTACGAGATTGACGTATCGTCCGCAAAGCGCCTGGATTTTGCCTCTAGTGGGCTGCGGCATTCCACGCGAAAATCTGTAAATCTCGGCCACGCCTGAAGCCTCGGCATCAACGATGCTTTCGAGGTTCTGATAATGATCCAGCGCGGCAGCCAACAGCAGGCCCAAGATTAATGAAACGAGCGTGCCGACAATGCTGAACATGGCATCGAGAAACTGCTGATGCTCGTTCATATCTATAGGTTTCATCAGCTTGCGGCTGACGCCAAAGCCCACCAGGGCTAAAACCGCCGACCCCAGGCAGATGACTAATACGATTGGCAGTCCTGACATAAATTCCGCCCGTTTTTATCAATCCACATAGTATGAGCCTTGCCAGCCCACTTTTAAATTTTTTTCAATTTTCCTGCCCCGTTTACAACTCGATAACAAATAACCGCTATTAATAGTAAAGAACCGGAAATTGCTCGATTTACTACCGATTCCCCTGATATTCCTTTCTTGACCCGCTGTCGAGGTTTCTATGCTTAATAAAATTGTTTCCTTACTAATAGTCGCTTCGGCCCTGACAGTCGCCGCAGTTATCGCCAGCCCTGCGCAGGCTCAGATGATAGACGAAGTGCAGGCCGATCAACATGTGCAAGCTGTGGCCGAATATCACGGCAGCCGCTCTGGATGGGAGCAGCCGCTGGTGCAAAAGGACCAGAACCTCAAACATTACTACTGGACTGAAATCGATAGAAACAAAGCTGCTTACAAAGTCATTAATCGCACCGCTTCCAGATACAACACCGTCACTCACACCGCCAGTAGCAAGCCGGTGGTTTTGCCACCCCGTGGCAATAAAAATATTTCTACCGAAATTCGCGGCAGCAATAATGATGTCAGCGGTCGCGTGAGACCACTACAATTGGCGCAGGCACGCACTGCACCAGCCATGTATTCATATAATTATGGCAACGGTTATGGTCGCGCAGCTTTACCAGTAACCAACACAACATCATCTGACAAACAGTGCCGCGCCAAATTGATGTCTTACTAGATTGCTTCCAGCACCCTAAAAGGTAAGCACGATTTTGCCGAAGTGTTTGCCGCTTTCCATGTATTCGAGCGCTTCTACGATCTGATCGGCTTTAAATACTTTGTCGATAACCGGCTTCAACCCGCCGGCGTAGATGGCTCGGTTCATGTCCTCAAACATGGCCCGCGAACCAACAAAAACTCCATGAACGTTGACTGATTTCATCAAAATTGGAATAGGGTTGACTTGCCCGCTGGCGAGCACGCCAATGAGCGCAATATGACCACCCATGCGGATTGACTTTAACGATCGGTCAAGTGTGCCGGCACCGCCGACTTCAATAATATGGTCTACACCCTCACCGCCCGTAAAGGCAAGCACCTGCTCATCCCAATTTTCGTCAGTCTTGTAGTTAATGGTGTGTGCTGCACCCATCTCTTTCAGTCTGGCTAGTTTAGCTTCAGAGCTAGAAGTTGCAATTACTGTAGCTCCGGCCAGGCGAGCCAGTTGCAGGGCGAAAATCGATACGCCGCCGGTGCCCATTACCAGCACTGTATCACCAGCTTTAACTTTGCCGTTAACCACCAGGCCATGCCAGGCGGTTACTGCTGCGCAGGGAAGAGTGGCAGCTTCCTCAAAGCTCAAATGCTCAGGAATTTTCACCAGTGCATTTTGATCGACTAAAACATACTCTTGCAGCATGCCGTCGATAAACCCGCCCAGAGCGGTTTTTGCAATTTCGTTGGTCACTTCGCCTGCATGCCATGCGGTCATAAAATTAGGTGACACGCGGTCGCCGACTTTAACACGAGTGACCGAGCCACCAATTTCTACCACTTCGCCGGCGCCGTCTGACAAGGGCACGAGAGGCAGAGGTATTGCCTTGCTATAAATTCCCTTGGCTACCATAATGTCGCGAAAGTTCAGTGAAACTGCTTTGACACGCATCAGCACCTGGGTTCCATGAGGCTTTAATCTTGGTTTTTCGCTAGCTTTGATATCTGCAAGTTTAAAGCTGCCCAACTGGAAAGCCTTGTAAATAGAAGCATTAGCAGTTGTGGTGGCGGTACTAGATGTGGTGTCGGTCACAGCGTTGTCCTCTTTGTGATTGCGCTCTTAAATTGGTCTTTTAAATTGCACGTTTATATTGCATAAGAATAATTAGGCGGCAATACTTTCTTAGCATTGATGCCGAGATCGGCTTCAAGAGCCCGGGCTGCGTGATAGGGCCAGTAAGGGTCACGCATTAATTCCCTGGCGAGCAATACAATATCAGCTTTGCCCTGGCGGATAATATCGTCGGCTTGCTTCGCGTCAGTAATCATACCCACAGCCGCAGTAGCGATTCCCGCCTCCTTGCGCACAGTCTCAGCCAGCGGAACTTGCCAGCCTGGGCCGTATGCGTAATGATCACCCGCACGCACATAAGCACTGCTACAGTCGATCAAGTCAACGCCCAGGTCTTTTAAAATTTTAGCCAGTTTGGCCGAATCATCAACCGTCCATCCGCCCTCGACCCAGTCAGACGCTGAGAGACGCACAGCCAGTGGGAGGTCTGCAGGCCAGACTTCGCGTACCAGTTTTGTGGTTTCCACAATCATGCGAATGCGGTTTTCAAAACTGCCGCCATATTCGTCAGTGCGGAAATTAGCCAGTGGTGAATAAAAACTATTGAGTAAATAACCATGAGCGCCGTGAATTTCCAGCCATTTAAAACCAGCCTGGAGAGCTCGCCTCGCTGCACTTTGAAAAGCTAGCTGAATTTCTTTTATTTCAGCAATTGTTAACTCGTGCGGCACACGGCCGCCCGGTGTAAATGGCACCGCAGATGGTGCAACGGGCTGCCAGCCGCCTTCGGCGTCGCTCAATTCTTGCTTCTCATGACGGTTGCCGATTTTCCACGGATTTTTAGTCGAAGCTTTACGACCGGCGTGAGCAATTTGAATACCGGGCACCGCACCATACTGTTCCATAAATTCGGCAATTTTTCTAAGCATGTCGATATGCTCATCTTTATAGATGCCCATGTCGTCAGGGCAAATTCGGCCACGGGCTTCAACCCCGCTCGCTTCTACGATTACCAGGCCCGCTCCACCAATTGCTCTTGAGCCAAGATGTACCAGATGCCAATCATTGGCAAAACCATCGACGCTGGCATACTGGCACATGGGCGACACGCCTATGCGATTGCGCAAAGTCACTTTACCTATGGTCAGCGGGCTGAACAAATTGGGCGGTGAATCTTGCGTAGATTCAGTGGCCTCGGCCAGCTTATTAACGGTATTAGACATGACTACCTCGAGTTGACTACCAAATAATAGACCGCTCGTCTAGTGAAATCAAGTTGCGACGATGAGGGCCTTAATATTTGTCAGAAAAACATCTGAAATTCCCCACAGAGTCTATCTCATACTTCTGACTTCGCCATTAAGTCTCGAAACCCCGTAAAATCGGTCAATACAAAGTTCGCGCAGGAGTGCAGATGAAATCAGGTTGGCAATTTTTGATTCTAATTATCGTAACCTGCTGGGCGCCGGCCTTCGCCACAGATAAGCTGGCTTTACCCTCACAAAAACCGATTGGCAACTTGGAAGTCGTTGCTCTATTTGAGAACGCTATGCCTACGGGTGTAACTGTGTCGGCGAGCGGGCGTAAATTTGTTAATTTTCCCCGCTGGGGTGATGCGGTCGACTTCACTGTGGCTGAAGTTGTTGGTGGAAAAACGGTGGCGTATCCAAATGCTGAAATCAACCGCCAAGATTTGCAATCGGTCAAAGATCATTTGCTTTCCGTGCAAAGTGTTGTCGTAGATGCCAAAGACAGGCTCTGGATTGTGGACACTGGCGCGCCAAAAATGGGGCCGGTAATAGCAGGCGCGCCTAAGCTCGTCTGCGTCGATTTGAAAACCAATAAAGTCGTGCAGACAATTTTGCTACCAGATAATGTTGCACACAAAAATAGCTATTTGAACGATGTGCGCTTTGATCTCAGTCGTAGTAAAGCTGGCATGGCATTTATCACCGATTCGTCGTCGGTCGGACCTAACGGTATTATTGTTGTTGACCTGGCTTCGGGCGAAAGTTGGCGGAAACTTAACGACCATAATTCAGTGCGTCCTGTAGCCGGGTTCTTGCCCATAATTGAAGGCACTCCTCTGCTTATGGAGAGTGCCAATGGTGAAAAAGAATCAATCCGCGTTGGTAGCGATGGTATCGCCATTAGTGCAGATGGCAAACAACTATTTTATTGTCCACTTTCCAGTCGTAAACTTTATAGTGTCAGCGTCGACGCCCTCTGCAACCGCGCAATTTCCGACAATGACGTGGCTGATACTGTTTGCGAGGTGGTCTCCAAAGGTGCTTCTGATGGCCTTGAGAGCGATGCTTCCGGTTGCATTTATGCAACTGACTATGAGCACAACGCGATTCATCGTCTGTGGTTGTCTGGAAAACGTGAGACCGTGGTGTGCGATCCCCGCGCTCTCTGGCCTGATACGCTCTCGCTGGCTGGTGATGGCTATCTTTATTTCATAGCCAATCAGTTGCATCGGCAGGCGCGTTTTCATGGTGGTGTCGACAAGCGTCAAAAACCTTACGTATTGTTCCGCGTCAAGGTCGATTCAAAGCCAGTGCTTTTGCGGTAGACTAAAGCTCTGCGGAACATTGCCTCAACCAGTGCGTCTTTAGCTAATACGCACTGGTCGGTAACAAATGACAATTTCAGCAGTCAATTTAATCAACAAAACCGTTCTCTGCGCTTCAATCGCAGGATTGTCGGCGCTCAGTCTGTTACCTGCGCATGGTCAGGAAAATCCGTCGGTAGCACCAGCGAGAACATTCAGAATTAGTCCACCTGGCGTTTCGACTCAACCGCAATTAATTCAGTCAAGTCAACCAACTTTGAACGGCTCGGTCAGCAGTGCAACCACCTTTGGTGCCTCTCGTCTCGGTCGTCCACAAGCGGTTAATGCCGGTATGAACAGTTTTGCTGGCGTCAACAATAATTTTGCCGTGCAGGCAGCGCCGCAGCGAATCGACAATAGCCCGCTGGTCTCTGCCGCCGACCAAGCCGCCTTTAGCCAGGTGCAACAGCCGGCCCCGGTGGTCTACCAACAGCCAGCAGCTAGCTCAATAGTACAGTCTAGTGCTTCTAGTTTTGATGCCATCAAAGCTCTTCAGATGGGCGCAAATATAGCTAATCAGGTGGGAAGATTTTACGGGCGCAGTCCTGCCAACCAGAGTTTGATTCGGGGCGCAGTCGGCCTGGCTCAGCCTGCATTTGTCGGCAAGTTTAGTATCAGTAAACCACTGACGGCGCAAGAACTCAGTGTGCTGTCAACCTATGATGTGGTGCTGGTGCTCGATAAGTCAGGATCTATGGACGAACATGATTGCCCGGGTGGTATGAGCCGCTGGGATTGGTGTCGTGACCAGATGTTCTCACTGACTTCTCAAATCTCTTCTGTTTTCAGAAACGGAATTACAGTGGCGCTATATTCTTCAGACTATGAAATTTTTCGCAATGTCGACCTGAATTATGTAACTAGAATATTTGGCGAGCATAATCCGTCAGGTGCCACTTTCACTGGCAAGACAGTAGATGCAGTTTTAAATGACTATTTTGCCAGACGTAGCAGCAACCCGGCTGCCACACGCAGGCTATTGGTACAGGTAGTTACTGATGGCGATCCAAGTGACAAAGGAATTTTGGTTCAGTCTATTGTGCGTGCCACGCAACAGATAAAATCTCAAGGCGAGATTACAATAAATTTTCTACAGATTGGCAATGAGCAAGACGGTGCTCGTACTCTAGCAAAGCTCGATAACGATATGATTGCTGAAGGGGCACAATTCGATATTGTTAAGGTAGAACCCTTTGCCAGGGTGGCTTTAGAAGGTTTACCTAGAGCGCTCGTTGATGCCACCCGTTAGAAATCTATCTTAAAATGTAATGGTAATTCTAGTTAGATTCTTCGCAACCTGACGCTCTTGGGAATAACCAGAGAAGCACACTAAGGGCGTTGAATGCAAATTGAAAAAGTAGTTCTCGTAGATGATGATGCGAGTATCAGGAGAATCGCTCAAATAAGTCTGGTGAAATTAGGACCATGGCAAGTTGACCTGGCGGCTTCCGGCCCTGAAGCGCTTGCCCTACTGGCGAACCGTCACCCAGATGTACTCATACTCGATGTAATGATGCCTGAAATGGATGGCCCCACTACGCTTAGTTTGGTACGAGAAAAGTTTCCTGACTTTAACCGTCCGGTTATTTTTATGACTGCCAAAGTTATGACCACTGAAGTACAAGAGTATTTGAATCTCGGAGCGGCCGGAGTGATCGGCAAGCCTTTTAATCCGAAAGATCTGGCCAACCAAGTGCGTAAAATTTGCGAAGACTGGACGGCAAAGAAAAACGCATGAAGACTAGACTGCTAAAGCCAGTTTTCGCAATCTGGATATCAGCTGTGAGCCTCTGTTACGGCTGCCTTCTGAATTACTCATCGACACCGGCTTTAACCACCTCGGGGCCTTCGCAATTTCCTCAGTCACAGAAACTCGGCTTGAACAAAAATGGTCTGACCATGATTGCATTTTTTCATCCGCAATGTCCTTGCTCGGCGGCTACGGCTGCAGAGTTAGGCAAAATCTTGACTCACCACGATTTCTACAAACCTCATGCCAACTTGAAAGTTTATGCGGTTATCTCTAAACCGAGTGGCACTGACGTTTCATTTACTAAGAGCAGTCTGGTGTCATCGCTCGAAGTGACGCGCGGTGTTGAATTAGTGATTGACCAAAATGACGTGCTGTCCCGTCAATTTGGAGCTCTAGCTTCCGGTCAAATTTTATTGTTTAATCAGCAAGGTGAAAAATTATTCAGTGGCGGCATCACTACTGAACGTGGTCATGAAGGTGAAAGCAGTGGTGGCGCAGCATTGGGCAATTACATTAGAGGTCAGCGCACGGCTTTGAAAATTGCACCGGTATTCGGCTGTTCACTGGAGTCGAGCCATTGAGCGAGAATGCAGGGCTGGTCCCATCATCGCTACACCGATGGTTGACCAGGCATGGCTGGTCCGTCGCGCCAGCGAATTCTGGCCTGGCAAAAGAGATCTATGACCTAGAAAAACTTGCTGTTTACCGGCGCACTGACCAGCTTTTCGGTTGGTTGATGATTTTGAAACGGTACGTTTGCATAAAGATGGCACTTTGATCGATGTGGCGCTAACCTATTCGCTGATGATGGATGAACAGGGCGAACCTTTTGGTGTTTCTGTAATTTATCGCGATATTTCGCAGCGCAAAGAAGTAGAAAAACGATTGAGTGAATTTTACTCAACAATATCTCACGAGCTTCGAACCCCTTTAACTTCAATTAGGGGGGCGCTTGGTCTAATTGATGATCAAATTATCGATATGGGCTCTGAAGAGTGCGTCGAGATGATTAAAGTGGCGCGCAGCAGTTCAGAGCGGCTGGTGCGATTGATCAACGATATTCTTGATATCAAAAAAATCGAGGCGGGCAAGCTTGAGCTGCGCCTTGAAAAAATCGACGCAGGTACTCTGGTATCAAGCGCAGTGTCAGCCATGGAAGGCATGGCCAATGCCAATAACATACATCTGCTCAAAGATATTGATCATAGCGCCACTGTTGAAGTTGACGCTGACCGTATTCTTCAGGTATTGACCAACTTAATTTCTAACGCCATAAAGTTCAGTCAACCGAAGCATTTCGTCAATATTGCGCTTAGTGTTCGTCCGGACGGCAGTTTGCGTTTCAGTGTCACGGATGAAGGAGAAGGCATTCCCTTGCATCTGCAACTAAAATTGTTCCAGCGTTTTCAGCAAGTCGATTCGTCTGATACTCGCGCTAAAGAGGGTACGGGGCTGGGATTAGCGTTGTGTAAAGCGATCGTGGAGGAGCATAGAGGGTTAATTGGACTTCACAGTTCGGAAGTCACTGGCAGCACGTTCTGGTTTGATTTGCCCACAGTAGGTGTTGCCAATCGCATAATTGCAAACGTACATGCCGGGTCAACAGCAATTTTGCTGGTTGAAGATGACGATAATCTGGCTCAGTTTATGCGTTTGGTTCTGCGCAAGGCCGGCTATCAAACTATCCATGTGTCCAGCAATCAGGAAGCAATGGATGCCATAAGTGAACATCTGCCTAATTTGATTTTGCTTGATATGCATCTACCAGATGGTAATGGCCTGGAGATTTTGCAATTTTTGAAAGACAAGCATCCACAGGCCAACATACCGGTGATTATCACCACCGGCCAAGAATTAGACCAACTGTCGTTGGCTTATCCGGTGTTGCTTGACTGCTTTTTCAAACCTCTTGAGATTAATCAGCTACTTTCTACCATCGAGAAAGCCATAGTCAAATCAACATCCCGTCGCGTGCTGCTGGTTGAAGATGATGAAGAGGCTCGAAGTGTGATTGCAACTCAGTTGCGGTCTATCGGCGCAATTTGTCTGGAAGCTCACGATGGGGCTGAGGCGCTGGCTATGACCGAGAGTTTTCAGCCTGATTTGATAATTTTAGACGTCGGTCTGCCCAAACTAAATGGATTCGAAGTAATCAGTACTTTGCAAAAGGGCCCCTTCGCTCTGGTACCGCTTTTGGTGTATTCTGGTCAAGAACTGGACGACAAAGATCGGCGAAAGCTCAGTCTAGGTTTGACCAAGCACCTAAATAAAGGTCGCGTTTCACCGCAAGAATTTATTCGTCATGTTCAAGAAATTCTAGACCAGTTTGGCGTTGTAGAGGGCCGACTGTAATGGCAGTTTATCTATTTGGCGGCGCAGGCAAAGGCGCCTCGCAGAGCTGCCTGCCAGCCGGCGTAATCTTTTTGCCGATCGGCCGTCGGCATGAATTTTGAATCGCTCTGCCAGCCATTGGAAAAATCTTTTTTGCTTTTGATCAGGCCTATTTTTAGCGCAGCCATTGCTGCCACACCCCATGCGGTAGATTCTGACTGCGATGCTCGCAAAACAGGAACGCCAGCGATATCGGCCTGGAATTGCACCATAAATTTATTCTGAGAAGCGCCGCCATCTACGCGCAACTCTTTGATTGTGATGCCGTTTTTCTTCATGTCTTCGACAACGTCGCCAATTTGATAGGCCATGGCTTCCAGAGCCGCGCGCACAAGATGGGCTCGCCCGCTGCCTCTGGTTAGCCCAACTATGGTGCCACGCACATCAGAATTCCACCATGGTGAACCTAAACCAACAAGCGCGGGCACAAAATAGACGCCTTCATTTGAGTCTAGCGACAACGCCAGCTCTTCGGTATCGCTGCTCGATTCAATTATGCCCAGGCCATCTCGCAGCCATTGAATGGCGGCACCAGCAACGAAGATGGCCCCTTCAAATGCATAGATCGGATCTTTTCCTTCTTGTTGCCAGCCTACAGTGGTAAGTAGGCCTGAAGCCAATCTCGGCTTGTGGCCAATATTGGCAAGCAGAAAACCGCCGGTACCATATGTGCATTTTGCCATGCCTTCTTCAAGGCACGCCTGGCCAAATAGAGCGGCTTGCTGATCGCCGAGTACAGCTAAAATTGGCGCAGAAAATCCCAGTAGATCAGCTCTTGTGGTACCAAAGTTTGAGTCAGATGGTTGCACCTGTGGCAGCACTTGCAAGGGCACGTCTACAAGCTTTAACAGCTCGTCATCCCAGGTCATTGTATTAATATTGAAGAGCATGGTGCGCGAAGCGTTGCTACCTTCTGTGGCATGTAATTTTTCTTCAGTCAAATTCCAGATTAGCCAACTGTCGATTGTACCAAAACACAACTTGCCGGCTTTAGCCTTATCACGGGCGCCTGGAACGTTGTCTAAAATCCAGGCGACTTTCGGTCCGGAAAAATAAGCATCGGGAATCAAACCGGTTTTCTGGCGAAACAATTCGGTGTCTTTACGTAAGTTATCTGCTAAATCTTGAGTGCGCCGACACTGCCAGACAATGGCGTGGTGAATTGGTTTACCGGTTTCTTTATCCCAAACTACTGTTGTTTCGCGTTGATTGGTAATCGCCACGCACGCTATCTCATCGCCTTCGATACCGGCGTTTTTGACTGCGGTTTTGATGCACTCAATTTGAGTGGCAAGAATTTCGCTGGCATCGTGCTCAACCCAGCTTGGTCTGGGGAAAAATTGCTGAAATTCTTTTTGACCGAGCCCGATTGTTTTGCCGGTTTTGTCGAAAACAATGGCGCGGCAACTGGTTGTGCCCTGGTCAATACTGAGAATGTAGTTTTTCATTTTCCGCTCCCTGATTCGGTTATTTGGCTTGTTTGCCGCTACAAGAAGCGGCTTTCTCCTTGCCACTGATATTGCTGTTGGCAATTTGATAATTGCGGCAAAAAATCAGAGTTCCTCTTTTTACCAACTCTTTGATGTGCTGGGGGTGGTGCCCTGAAAGGCTTGCTCGCATTTTTAACGACCAGATCGGGCCAGCTACCGACGTCACTGTTAAAAGCAAATCGTATGTATTTTCGCCATCTTCTTTTAATTGCAATGAAAGCAGATGAGTTGCGGTTTTGTGATCGATATTGACACCGAGCGCACTGACACGTTCGCTCATAATTTCCACCAGACTCTGTTCAGTAATCGCTTTCGACTTGAGCTTTGCCGGTAGAGGGTGCACACCAACACAGAGTTTTTTGACGCCATAAAGTTTCATCGTTTCACGGCCAGAAGCAAGTTTGGTCACAGCCACGATTTCTTCTGCACTAGCTGACTGGAGAGACATAAGCAGTGCGCAGAAAATATGGAAGCTTTGAAAAAATCGCTTCATTTAAAATATCGGAGTGGATGCCGCATTTGCTAGAGCAAGATCCATGCTGAAATCGGTCAAAGCGAGCTTGAGTTTTTTGTCAATTTCGCTATGGTCGTTTTTGTCCATGGTACCTGAAACAATTCTCGACCATACAGGAACCATCAACTCCACCCCGTTGCGTGCCACTTTCGCTTTCTCTACAAGTGACAGATTGATTGTGAATGCCGATCGATTGGCATCAGTAGCCACGGGCACACTTTTCAATTTAAGATACAGAATCGGCACGGTAGCCGGGTCGCAAGCCTTGCCGCTGCTTTTTGCGCAACAATCACTTGCTTCACCGCAAATGGTGGCAGAGGTTTTTGCCAATTCGGTGCTTATAATTTTTTTGAGTTGGTCTTTATCTAAAGTGCCATCTTTCGAAGCAGTATCAACTTCCCCAACCACAACTTTTACTTCAGCCAGTTTCGCCAGAACTGCAAATTGATTGAAGCCTTCTTGTGGTTTCTGCAGGGTGCTGGCGCTAGCTCCACCACTAGCGGGTTCAGCTTTGACACTGACTTTCTCGACTTTCTCAATACTCTTATTTTTATTGTGGTCACAACCATCATCTCCGCAGGCGACAGCTGGATAATTACCTGCCACCACTATCAGTGCACCGATTGACATTGCTAATTGGAGAATAAATCTTTTACTTTGCACCACAGGCTCCTTTTTTAAGTTGAAAATATAGTTGCATCACTTTTTGCCGGCCATGCACGAAATCACTGCTACAACAGCATCCGTTAACATTACCATTTGCTTTGCGGCAGTAGTGGCCTTTTTCGCCTGAACAGACAAGGTTTTTTTTCTCGATTTTTTTAGTGATTCCACAAAGGCGGCAGGCTCAGGCAGGTGAATAAAAAGCACTGCTTTGAGCTGCCTATTAATGGCTGCATAATTTAAGGCGCGAAAATACAGCTCATTGCAAACAAAAGTGCCCGCATGATTGGAAATTTCGAAGGCGTATCCTGCGGCCGTTAGAGTTTTGTTCATGGCGATGAGGTCGATTTTTGTGCGTAGCAAATCGTCAGCGTTTTTATCTATGGGCTTGTCTAACGGCTGAGCGCCACTATTGTCGGCGATGCGATAGTCTCTGCAGTTCAAAGCAAAACGTTCCACGCTGAGGTATTCACGTTTGCTGGCGAATCCGGTCATAATGACAATTGCTTTTTCATTCTCAGATGTCAAATCATTGAGATTTTTCTGCAGTTTTTTCCACCCGGCGACGCCTTCAGTAGGAAGAATAAGTTTCCTAATGTGAATCACTCTTTCTGTCTGTAAACGGCCACCCGGCTGGACTTTTACCATGTCAGGAAAAGTATTTACCAGAGTTTGGCTAGGATTGCTCAAGTGTTCGCCAAAGGCATCAAAGCCGGTCAGCAGGCAGGTTAGCGGTTTCGATGCCAAGAAATGTACCTCTATAACCGGTGCGCGCGGGCACTGAGGGCGATTAATAGTGTAGAATGTTTTCTGCCTCGCAAGCCGAAGTGGCGAAATGGTAGACGCAGTTGACTCAAAATCATCCGCCAGCAATGGTGTGTCGGTTCGACTCCGACCTTCGGCAGTTTTTTAAGAAACCTACCTCAAAAGGGTAGGTTTTTTGTCAGCATCGCCTGGTGCACCGGCACACAAATGTCTACAGGCCTAGCTCTACAGCCCATAAAACTTTATGGCCCTGTCCATACTTGACCCCGTGAAACTGATGGTATGGTAAAACTGAGATATAGTTTATGTGGGTGATAGTTTGCAGCCGGCAGATTCGCATCATCTAAAAATCCTGGTTATCGAAGACAATCCGGCCGATGTGCGTCTCTTGCAAAAGATGCTGGTAGATTGGCCATTTGATCTTGATTGCGCCGGGCGACTTTCCGCTGGTATAGAAA
>CASBPX010000240.1 GCA_949127735.1 Candidatus Obscuribacterales bacterium
AGCTACTTCGGAGGGCCCACCTCCATCTCCTGCGCAGCATGGCGCTATGTTGGATTCAACTTCTACATCAAATCCTCCTTCGCGCCTTCAGGGCGCACGGTTGTAAAATTTCTTAGGCATTGAAAAACCACCCTGTTCTCCAGAGGCCAAAACCAAGCAAACTAAGCCGGTGACTGAAAAGAAGAGCGGCGAAAGAATTTTTCAGCTTTAGCAAAGTATTTTTTCTCACTATAAATTAAAGCCATGCGCTTAAACAGCGGCACCAGCTGTGGTGCAGCCAGACCTTCCCTTGCCGCCACAACTTTCACGGCTTCTTTCAGCAAGGGCAGGGCTCTTTCAGGAAACTGCTCCAGGCAATAACTATCGGCCAGGGCTGACACCGCCCCAACAAACACGTCGACATTCAACACCGCGATATTGTCATTGTAAAGTCGCACAGCCCTGCGTAAAAGCTGTTGACCCTCTGCCTTTCTGGATGGCAACAGTGTCAAGGCCAGACCATAAGCGCTATCAGCCTGATGAATAGAAGCTATGCCGCTCACAGCCGCCACTTGCAAGGCTTCACGAAACATGGTTTCGGCCAGAGTCAAATTACCGGCACCTAGTGCGCTTTGAGCCACTGCAAAATAATTCCACCAAATTGACAGAGCGATAGCCATAATTATTCCTCCGATCCTAAGAGCCCAGCAGGGCCCAGAAACGAAGTGTAAATTTTGGCTGACCAGAAAACGCTGTGTTATTGCACAGACTTATCTAGAGAAACAGCGCTTTTAGTAGTGTAGATTGCCCCAAACAGCTTCGAGCGAGGCCATCTGCCGCACCAAATACTGTTTCTCGCGTGAACTCGGTGAGCAGTAAGACTGCCAGTAAAGACGCCAGTAACTACTGTAGGCTTTCTGCCTGCCGTTAGCGGCTTCCACCTGCAAAACCTCTTCGCCAATAATCATAGCGTTGGCCTTGAGCGTACAAACGCCACCCTCGCATTCTTGAGCCGCTTCTGACTTGCCGCCAGTAAAGTCTTCACGCCTGGTGCCCGGCCGTTCAACCCATACTTTGTCTAATCTAGAGCGTGTCAGCGGATGCAATTCTTCGATGTTGATTTGAAAAACGTCATCATCGCGTCTCAGGCCTTCCGGATGCAATTCTAAAACACAATCATCAGGTAAAAAGTCTTTCTGGCTTAAGACTTGACCGTCTTTGGCAATAGCCACAACATGAGCAGGAAAAGAAGTCAGTAATCGGTCAAAAAGTGCCTGGCGAATTTTCTTCCAGAGCCGCATGGTCAGCTCCATTTCACCAGCTTCGGCTGCATCGAGAGCGCGACACACTGTTTTCAATGAATTGGCCAGCAGGTGAAGGTCGTTTGTACCATCGACAAGAATTTGCCTGTAAAACTCGTAGGCTTCGTCTAAAGCAACTCTGTCTCTACGATCTTCTCTCATGGTGATACCCCCGGCTTCCAAATCATTCCAAGCATATATACCCAGAACACTATGGCTCCAACTCGACTGAATAATATAAAAGCTGGTTTTTATTTTCGCTTAACGTCGATAAGTTCTGACATATCGTCTGCCAGACCGCTGATTCCCCGGGTCAAATACTGGCTGTTAATCAACCCGGCATCCTTAAATTTACCGGCGGGCACACGAAAAGCTTTGCCATCGCTAACCGACTCCATCTTGTTACTGTCGGTTCGCAATAACCAGCCGCGCCTGATGGTTTTTCCTTCTTTGATGACGCTATACATTTCGGTGGGCACACCACTGAAATGAGGCAAATTGTAATAGCGATAGACAATGGCCGACACTTCGGCAGGCATGCCCATATCGCGCGCGAATAGCTCATAATTAAGCACTTCCGTTTTCTCAATCCAGCCGCTGTATCCGGTCTCAACTCTGCCCGAGCCCGGAAATTGATAAAACGTCTTTTTGCCTTTAGCGTCTGCCGACTGGATAGTCTTAAGTGGCTTGCCCAATGATGCGGCGTCGCCCATCATGCGAAAAGAAGGCATAGTAAATTTGCGAAATTGCGCCAGTGGCATTCGAGCAATTTCTTTCGCTTCAGCGCGCACAGCATAAATTTGCCAGTCGGGTGCGGCGCTGTAAAGCTCATAACCGCCCTTAAAATTTTTGATTCGCAAACCCAGAGGCGAAAGCAGCAGTTCGTATTTGCCATCTACACTCGACTCTTGAACAAGACGTAGAGCCTTCACTGCGCCTTTAGCCGGCGCTGCTTGACTCTGGCCAGGCAGGGACGACCCAAGCACAGAGACCTGAGCCATCAGAAGGCTCACAAAAAGTTTCTTCAAAAATTTGCGCGTCTTTGGAGCCATTGAAAAATCCAGTGATTGATTCAACTTAGCACAGACAGTCAAGAAAAATAAGGCGACCAACGCAAAATAAATCGGCATAGCACCATCTGCAGTGTCAGATTATCGCCCTCGGGGGCAGCGCTTACCAGGCGCCCGGATAGTCGTTAGCGCGACCTTCACGAGCATCAAGATGACAGCACCTTAATTTAGCCAGTGCCAATGGCGTCACTGCGTCAGTCTCTATCGCCGGCCCAACCGCCGCCAGCCTGTACAACAAATAAGTCCTAAATAACTAAATATTCAGCCCGACGTATTGAAACAACGACATTTTTTTAGCTAGCATTCAACTCTCTTCTTCCCCGTAACTTCACCTTCTTTCCACTTCAATCCACCAAAAATAAATCAGCATCAGCCAATTGCCCCCGCAAGTTTCTTCTCACAGAAATTAGTTGCAGCATCGACATGGTCTGATTCTAATTTCTTCAACCAAAGCCCTCTATGCCTGCCTCTCCACGCGCGCACTGGGAGCAAGAAAAGCCCGGCTACGCGCAGATGGCGCAGAGCAAATTGACTGAGGTCGAAGCAAAGATCGCAGCAATAAAAATCGAGGAGTCATAGGCCAGGACAAAGGCTAAAACTTCAATCCAACAATCACAACCACAGATAGGAAAAGATCATGGAAGTAATTTTTGCCGGCGGACTGATGTTCGCGGTGTTCTTTATCGTGCTTTTTTGCGCAGCTCTTCTGGCCTGGTTTCAGGGACTGCTGCTGACCTTCAGAGCGAATGTGCTGCTCGGCATCATCTGCTTGTGCCTCGGCGTGCCTTTCATTCTCATCGGCTTGCTTTACTGGATCTTCGATTTCGATGCGCCGGAAGCCCTGATGCGAGCAATCAGAAGTTAACGCAAGCAGTCAAAAGCTAACGAAACCGACCCGAAGCTAACTAAGACTGCCCTAACTGCGATTCCTGCAGAAGCCCTTATTCAGGTGCTTTTGCAGGAATTTCTTTTTTTGCTTTTTGGGGTATAACACTACAACATACAGTATAAACAAAAATGTATCTAAAACAGGATATGGGAGTATCAGCACTTGTGCCTTATGCATGCCACCTTTATTTAAATGGTTGAATATCAAGATCAAGTCTTTCAATTTCTAGCTTTTCCATCCGAGCGGCATTTGTATTGCCCATTTCGGTATATGCCCTGAGTAGGCCTGCATGACATTGCCTCTGGTCGGGGCTATGCTTTAAACCAATTTTGTACTCGGCGATCGCTTTTTCATACTGTTTAAGAGCTAAATACGCGTCAGCACGATCCAACCTCACCGGAATGAAGAGAAACTGGCTTTTGTCCTTTGAGTGTTCCAAAAGAAAGGTAGCGTCTTCTATAACCAGGCTCCAACGTTTCATGTCTTTTGCCAGCCGACAACGTGCCGCGTGAGCCTCGTAACTGTCAGGATGTTTTCTAATCACATCGTTCAAGCTTTTCAAGGATTCGTCGTATCGTTTCAGAGACTTGAGCACGGTTGCTCTGGCTATTAAGCTATGGTCGTTCGGATTGACGGCCACTGCCCTATTAGCAGCTATCAAGGCTTCGTCAAAACGAGCCAAGCCATTTAAAATTCCAGTATAGAGCTCCAAACCCAACGCCGATTTAGGATCGATTTGAAGCCCTTTTTGCACGTTGGGCAGAGCAAGTTCGTGTTCATCCAAGGCTTGTAAAACTTGGCCTTTGATAAACCAGCAGTTGGCGTTACCTGGCTCCAACTCCAGCGCCAGACTGATGTGCTTAAGAGCATCTGATCGAGTGGCTAAAGAATCATTCTCTGCTTGTGCCTGCACTATTAATCTTTGCACACGGCTACTTGGCACACGGCTACTTGGCACACGGCTACTTGGCACACGGCTACTTGACTGTGCAAAACCGACGAAGGGCATCTGCATCCAGCAACAAAAAATCAGTAAAAAACTCAGTAAAAACGCGTGTGTAAATTTGCTCAAATCAACCGCACTGCTTTGCATTTGCAAACGCAGAATAACTGCTTATCAGCTATAAATCAAACAGCGCTGGAGCCTAAGTAATTTATTTCTTGGCCTTATTGCGCTCCCGCTCACGTTCTCTATCATTGCGTCTTTTACGCGACCGTTTCAATTCTTCTACCGGCAATCCCATCTGTATCGACATGGCCTCAAGCAGAACGTTCTGCGCACGCGCCTGTGAACCTGCCTGCGTCAAAATATCGGCCCAGGCATAACGTGCTTTTACCCGGTGTGCTGAGCAACGAGTGAGGGAATGCTCAAGAAAATCAATCTGACTTAGAAGCGGGGCAGCAGCTTCGGCAGCCAGGCGGTTTTCTTCCAGAGCAGTGAGAATATGCGGATACCCAATCAGCTCCATATCGATGCTGGCCAGCTCTTCCACTCCCACACCATTGTCAAGCCACCGTTTAGTGAGCGCGGCCAGGCGACCGACGCCACCGCATTCAGTGCCTTCCAGTTCAGCTAAAATATGATCCAGATTTCTCTCAGCGCGCCTCGATTCAATTAGCTTTTTTGCTAACAGCGGCTGCAGGGAGGTCATTTCGCTCAATACATACTGAGAAGCCTGCTCAAAATCTTGATCAACAGCTGCAATTAGAGCTTCGAACTGTGGTTTGAGTTCTATCAGTATGCTTTTTTTATTCCGTGCTACTGCAAATTTTTCCACCAGAGTTTGCAATTGATTGATTGCAGCTCCCTGGTTCACTCCTACAAACGGTGCTGAATAGACAGCCGCCGCGGTTGTATCTATATAGTTGCCCGTCGAATTTAAAGTGTGCATGATCGCCATCCGTTGTTTGCCAAGTTTGCCAAGTTTGCCAAGTTTGCCAAAATTCCCTATCGCCATGTGCTTAAGCATCGCGGCGATGATGTGAAAAAGATGTGACTACAAGCGCTTTTCAACTACGTAAGAATACGAAAATGCCGTAAAAATAATGATGTTTTGCCGTTCTTTTGTTTAGGCGTAAAGAAGGGGGAATTCATCACTGTCACGAAAATTTCACGTGTCGACCTGTACTTTAGTGTCACCCCCCTAGACTCACCCCACTACATTTTTTTGTGGAGTAAACATCATGGTAGACAGCGCAATTACCGCACCAAGAGCTGAAGTTAATATCGAGACCGATAAACGGGAAGCGGAACCCGATATATTTATGGCTCAGCGTAATGGCGGAACCGTAGTGAAGGGAGACGCCGCACAGGCGACGCAAGATCTGGTTAATCAGGGGAAAGCCACAGCGCTGGAAATTGCACCACCAGACGCAGCCACCCTAGCCGAAACTGGCAGACAGATCACAGAGCGGCAAAACACTCTTGGTCGCCAAGAACAGTTCAATGGCATGATCAGAAAGGATGGTGCCACAGTCTTTGGAGCGCCGAAACGCGGCGGACAGAACTTCTTCGGCGATGTCGACGGCAGGGATGACCCAGGCTTCTTCTGGAACGGCAAAGACGGCGTGATCACAAAAAAAGGGATCGATCAATTTACAGCCGAAGCAGATGCAGAACCGAAAGGACGCTTTAGAAATCCACCCAAAGAAGCCTATGTAGCCGCTTTGAAAAATTTCTCACAAAATTGGGATAGCCCTGATATGGCGCCATACAAAGATGCGCAAGGCAATATGACCAAAGAATCTTTTGCTGGTGGTATGACCACTCTGCCCGGTCGCGAAAAGCAGGTGACAGAGGGTAAAGCAGCTGTAGCACAGCAGGCCGAGCAATTGCAAAAAGATACTGCGGCTCTGGCCGAGACTACTAAGGTGACTACACCAGAGCAAAAACCAGAACAACAAGTTGAACCAACACCAGAGCAGAAGCCAGAGGCTGCTACAGAAGTTCCGGCCAAGCCCAAAGAACTGACCGAAGACGCGGCTAAACGTGCCGAGGTGGCTAAGGGCGAAGGTCCATATCAGGTAGCGGCACGCATTCTTGCTGCTGACGGGCAAAAGCATGATCACAAAGAAGTGATGACCCTAACACGCGCTCTCCAGGCTCAATATCGCGAAGAAAATGCGGCAGACCAGAGTATGGCCGGCTTGAAGGTGAAGCACCAGTTGTTAACGCCGGAAAATGCTCAAAAAGTCTTAGATCGCATCACCGACGTCAAACTGAAAGAGAAGCTCACAGCCCAGATTTTCAAACCAGCCAGCTAGATACCAGCTAAATGCCAGTTAGATGGTTAGTTAGTCAGTTAGTTAGAGTTAGAATCGCAGCAAAACTTGAAACTCTGCTCTTTGGCGCGCGTGTAAGCGCGGACTGTGTGACAATGAAGTCAGGTATCCAACGGAGGCCTGACTGCATGGAATCCCAAGAGTTTGACTGTCTGGTCACCTCAACTGATCAACTTACAGACATAATCTGGACAGTACGAACCGATGGAAAAATAAGCTCCAGCAACCAGCACTGGCAAACCTTTATTGGTATGCCGGCAAATGCAGATTTGGAACAGACATTTCCGCCAATCAGCTGCATGCATCCTAGCGATTTGAACAAACTCGAGCAGCTCTGGCTACAAGCACGAGCGTCTAATCAATCATTTACTTCTGAACTGCGCTTCAAGCGCGCCTCCGATCAGCAATATCGCTGGCATTTGCTTCGCGCCTGGCCGACTGGCGGTGCAGAATTTCAAACCCAAGATTGGATCATTATCAGTACAGACGTACATCACCTGAAAACGGTGCAAAGTATGTTTCAACTTGTGATGGACAACATTCCTATTTCAATTTTTTGGAAAGATCGAAATTCCCGCTATATCGGCTGCAATCGCATGTTCACGCCAGAAAACGGTCGCATCACCATTGCCCTAATTGCCCAAAAATATTGCTTTCGAGTGGAAGTCACCGATAATGGCCCGGGAATCGACGCAGACGATCAGAAACATTTATTTGATCGCTTCTGGCAGGGGTCGGCAGGGAGAAAATATTCTCAAAGCACCGGACTTGGACTCTATCTCTGTAAAAAAATCGTGGAGGCTCATCGCGGCATGATTAGCTGTGATAGCGCCGCTGGTTGTTGCAAATTTACTTTTTCTATCCCATTGCGTTTCAGCAGTGTCGGCTCATGAGTTCAATCAAGGTCTTAATTGTTGAAGATCATTTGATCACTAGCCTTGGTTTAAAGATGGTGCTGGATCGATGGCCAACCATCACAGTTGTGGGGGAAGCACAAAATGACCTCAAGGCGCTGCAATTGATTGAGCAACTAGCACCGGATGTGATGCTGCTCGATATTGGCCTGCCCGACATCGACGGCATCGAATGTCTCGCACGCATCAAAAGCAACAAATGGCCGGCACGCATTCTTATGCGCAGCTCGCATGAAGAATTGCAGGCAATCATAGCGGCCATAGCAGCCGGTGCCGACGGTTATTGTTTCAAGGACAGCGAGGACGCGCTTTTAATTGAAGCCATCGAATCACTGGCAACCGGAGAAGCGTGGATACACCCGCGAATTGCCAGTCAATTACTGGGCTTTTTCAGCGCTTCGGGCCAACAGCAAAAGTACAACAGAATTGGTGCACCGCTGCACCTGGAGGCCGAAGATTCAGCCTTGCTCTCAGCCATTGCCACAGGTGATTGTAGCCATGACCCTGGCAGACTGCAGGCCCTGATGGACAGAATAGGCGAATTCTACAATGCACCGACAAACTAATTTTTGAGAAGAAAGCAGTTTCCGCTACATGCAGTAGTACGCAAGCGGAAAAAAGAACAGAAAAAGAAGATGTCCGGGAAGCGCCACTGAAGGCAACTTTCCGGACATCTGCACCGTGATCTAGGCGACCAACGCAGTGAGCGAAAGCCGAGTGATCAAATGCCTTGCTGCTGCTTCAACTGCAACTTTGACATCGTCACTGTCCACGAGCTGAACGTCGGCAACAATACCGTTATTGACCGTCTGCCCGCAATCACCAAACCATTGCTGGTCAGGAGAGAGAAAGCGCAAGCAGCTGATCTTGACGGTAACTTTTCCCATGACGTCGACGTCGTCTTGACCAATGCCTTTGCCACTAGATTTGGTGCCCATGGCAATGATGCTGCCGTCTTTGCCGTTGGCCAGAAGTGCCGCTGCAAATAACTCGGCGGAGCTCGCCGTGTCACCGTCAATCAGCACCACCATAGGCTTACCGGCAATCATGGCAGCATGACGCAGGTAGAGAAACTTCTCCGGTTCCTTGCCAGTCTCCTCAGTGTACGTCACGAAGTGCTCGTGAGTAAAACCAACGAAGCGCTCTTGCAGACCGGCTTCAGTCGGCGTTTCGATAAAGCAAATTTCGCCTTCATCGATAAACAGCTCGAGCACGTTAGCAGTTTTGTTGATCAATCCGCCGCTGTTACCGCGCAAGTCAACCACGAACGCGCGGCAATGTGCCACACCTTCCAGACGCTCACGCACCTGCTCGACGATGTCGCGATGTGAAAATGACGAGATGCCGATGTAGCCGATATTGCCGGCCATCACCTTGTTATACGCGAAAAGTTCTTCGTTAACCAGGGCCGCGGCCTTGCTCTCCACTTCCACACGCTCCATCACCCGGGTGAAACGATCACCCAGAGTTTGCAACAGAACTTTGGCGAAGGCAATGGCGCTGGTATCGTCGACGATGCGATTGTCGAAGCGGTGCTTTTGCTCGGCCCAATTGAGGGCAACCAAGCGCGAGCGGTCATAGAATTGTTTTTGCACCAGCTCCCAGATGGCGTGAAATAATTGGCGACCAGAAGCTGCGCTCTCAGAGTCGTTCTGGATAGTGACAGAATCGCTACGATCAGACATGACAAACTCCTTGGTGAAGGTTGTTTTGAAAAATGACCACAGAAAATCCAATCGAATCCAATCCAAATCTGCTCGCACCACAGCTTGTGGAGAGAGATATTGGGGACTAGTGGAGATTCAGGTGTTTAGAAGATATTTCTGGCAGAGAGAGAGAAAAAAAGAGAGTGATATCTAGTACTAGCGCAGGCGAAGCTTGACAACCAAGCGCTTTAACGTGAGCGGTCTGCAGCTGCATTTGCGCAATAAAACGCAACACTGGCTAGAACTTAAGCTGAGCAAAGCTTTCACGATTGTCAGAAAAACAGCCAGCTTTTAGACCAAACCACTTTGCAGGCAAAATCATGCCCATGCCAGACCATGACAACCAATAAACTTAGCGCGGCCAGCGCAAGTATCCAGTCGGTTGATAAACAGGTATCGTTAAAACCGCTCGAGCAAAAGCTGAGCGAATCTAGAGGACCATCGAAATGACTGCTAAAGTCATCGCCCTAATTACTCTTGCTGCCGTAACCCTCTTCTGGTTCTGGCCGGTGCTGGTTAATCGTCCGTTGTCGAAAGGTAATGCCGGAAATATTGGCGCTGCCATCGCCATCACCACTGCGACTTCGCCAATCCAAATTTCTACTACAAGTGCCGAAAAGCAGGGCAGCGAAAGCACTGGCCTCTGGCAAACGGCCGAATCGGTTGCTCCTGAGACAGCCGACACTATCATTGTCGAACCGAGCAAAAGGTTTCAGAAAATTCTTGGCTTCGGTGGCGCTTTCACCGATTCGGCCTGCTACATGTTCGACCAGATGTCGAAAAGCTCCCGAGAAAAGCTTTTTCATGAACTTTTTGACCCTTCCGCTCTTGGGCTCAATCTTTGCCGCACCTGCATCGGCGCCAGCGATTACGCCACTCATCTCTATAGCTACAGCGACGGCGAATCAGATCCAGATCTGAAGCATTTTACTATCGCTCACGACAAGAAATATATTCTGCCGATGTTGCGGCAAGCGCGGTCAATCAATCCCGACCTGTTCTTATTCTCATCACCCTGGAGCCCGCCCGGCTGGATGAAGTCCAACAAGTCTATGCTCGGCGGCAACATGCAACGCATTCACATGCCTGCTTACGCCCAGTATTTCGCCAAATTCTTGAAAGCATATGCCAAAGAAGGCGTACCCGTTCAAGCAGTCACAGTGCAGAACGAAGTGGATACCGACCAGGACGGTCGCATGCCGGCGTGCACATGGCCACAAGAGTACGAGGTAGACTTCGTGCGCTATCACCTCGGCCCGGCTCTCACCGACGCCAAACTGAACACCAAAGTCTGGATTATCGACCACAACTACAATCTCTGGGGCCGTGCGCTGGCATCCCTGGAGGCCGAAGGCCTACGTCAATATGTCACCGGAGTTGCCTGGCATGGGTACGTCGGTGACGCCTGGCGTATGACCACTGTGCACGACAGCTATCCCGATATCGACATGTTCTGGACCGAAGGCGGACCAGATTACACCAACGCCGACTACGGAACAGACTGGAGCAAGTGGAGTAAAACCTTCACCGGCAATCTTCGCAACTGGTGCCGCGGCATTACTGTCTGGAACCTCGCCCTGGACGAACAGGGACGACCTAACATCGGGCCATTCCCTTGCGGTGGCCTGGTCACTATCAATTCGACCACCAAAGCTGTGACCTATAGCGGTCAGTATTGGGCGCTGGCTCAATACTCGCGTTACATCAAACGCGGCGCCACTCGCATCGAGTCGACGACTAAAACCGCTGGTAAAGCTCAGTCACAGGATCTCCTTCACGTTGCCTTCGAAAACGAAGGCGGCGAGAAAGTTATGGTTGTCACCAATGGCGGTGCCGCCCGCAAAAATCTGATACCCAGAATAAATTACTGCCAGCGCAGTGTAGTGATCGAATTGGCTGCAAGTGCGATGGCGTTCGACTGACGCTCAGACTCTTGCAAAACGATATTGC
>CASBPX010000241.1 GCA_949127735.1 Candidatus Obscuribacterales bacterium
ACTAACAGCAGCAACTGTGTTGCCTTGAGCTGCGTAAACATCACCAAGAGTCTGGTGCACAGGAGCGCTGTTGCGATTTTGATAAAGCGAAGTGTTGAGTTCCTTCAAAGCTTGATCGTAGAGGCCTTGTTTGTAATAGGCTCTGCCCAGGCCGTAGTGAGCGGTTGAGTTGCCTGAGTTGATCGAGACTGCCTGTTTGAAAGCTGCAACCGCATCGGCGTACTGTTCTTTGCTCAATTTTGCGATACCCATTTGGGCGTAAGCATCAGAATATTTCGGATCGAGATGAATAGCTTCTTTGTATGAGTTGATCGCTTCGTCGACTCGTCCCTGTTCCTTATATATGTTGCCTAAAGTGACGTGACCTTCAGGCATACCAGGGTCGATGCTCAAGGCTTGTTTGACTTCGGCTTCGGCGTTGCGCAAAGAAGCTTCTCTATTTTTGATTACCGTGCCGGACGACGACGTGAGGCGATTGAACATCACCATCGCTTTACCTGCGTGAGCCGAGGCATTCATAGAATCGTTTGCCAGAGCCTTGTTGAAATATTCTTCAGCGGCGTCAAGTTTGAACTGTCTGGCTAATGCCATACCGTAACCGACAGTAGCAGGCACGTTCTTTTTGTCACGGCCAATTTCGCCTTTATAAAGATCGGCAGCTTCAGTGTATTTTCCTTGCAGCATCAATTGATCTGCACGCACCGTTTCGCGAGTGATGCGAATCTGGTAAGTTTTTTTTGCAGCAGCAATCTGAGTTCCGGAAATCGTGTCGGAATCTCCACGAGCCGAAGCGCAATCAGCATTCCAGGTTAGATTGGAGACAATCGAAACCGATGCCGCCAGGCCCAGCGTGAGATTCTTTAGCGAATTTCTGTTTGTCATACCATTCTCCATAAGGGTTTCTTTCCTGTAGGCTGTGAAGCAACTGCCTTTTAGTTTGCCATATGCTGAAGCAATCAACTCAACAGATGACGTTAGTCGCTTGGAAACCGCGCTGCCTTTCTTTATTCCTAAATAGTCGCAAATTGTAGCAACAGTTTTACGCAACACACTCTTACGCAATTGGCAGGAAGCGTTTTATTCTATATATAAGGAAGCGTTTTTGTTCGGCCGCCCAGTGAGGATTAAAAATTGTCAGGTCATTCCAAGTGGGCCACTATTAAAAGGCATAAAGCCGTGGTCGACCAGAAGCGAGGCGTTATCTACGCAAAAATGTCGCGCGAAATTATAATTGCCGCCAAACTTGGTGGCGGCGATCCTAACGGCAATTTTCGCTTAAGGCAGGCAATCGATCGCGCTAAAGCCGAAGGAGTGCCTAGCGACAATATTCAACGGGCGGTGGAGAAGGGCTCAGGCACCGGCACTTTAGACAATTTCGAAGAATTGGTTTACGAAGGCTATGGCCCAGGCGGAGTTGCCGTGCTGGTCAAATGCACAACCGACAATCGCAACCGCACAGCAGGCGATGTGCGCATGTATTTTTCAAAATACGGCGGCAATATGGGAGACAGCGGTTGCGTCAACTGGATGTTCAAAGAGCGCGGTGAAGTGGTAATTGAAAAAGGCTCGAGCTTCGATGAAGATGCTCTGCTTACAGCAGCTCTCGAAGCCGGCGCCGAAGATCTCGATACAACCTTTGACGAAGAAGCGCTTGTAGTCTGCAGTCCGGAGCAATTGGAAAAAGTGCGCGAGGCCATAGCAAAAGCGGGTTACAAGGTCACTTCAGCTGAAAATGTGATGATACCCAGCAATACAGTCGAAATTGATAGCGCTGACACGGCAAAACTCTTACTGCGCCTGATTGATAGCCTGGAAAATCACGATGATGTGCAAAGTGTTGTCGCCAATTTCGAGATGGATCAGGACTGGATGCAGGAATTTCTCAACTAGTATTTTTCGTGCATTGGCGAAATTCGCTATCTGAGCCGTTTTCGTTTGGGCACTATCGGTAGTGCCTGATAAACAAAATGAAAACGGCAACTTAATGCAGCAAATGCTCTTCTACAAAACAATAATTAGCAAAGAAAAGTTAAGCAGAGCATCGCTTGCCGATGCTCTGCAGAAAAGCCTTAGAATGCAAGCGGTTAGCTGTTTTCGGTTCTTTGTGAAAGGGCCCTAATTTAGATATCCAAAAAAGTGCGAAGCCTTTAACAAAGGTTTTACAGAGCGTTACGATAGGCCAATGACAACCGATTTCAAGGGACGACATGAACAGTGCTTCATCTGCCTTACTGCCGAGCCAGTGTGAAACCAGCACTACAAGCTCGCGCCAGGCAACTTTGAAATAAATTGTCAACACGACCTCGGTTAACTTTCTCCAAGAAAGGCCTTGCACCCTCACCTGCGCACAAAAACAGAACTTGTCAGCGGATCTTTGACGAGCCACTGCCAGGTCTGTTACCTTTCGCCTGCTTCGAAAGACCCGGCCGGAAGCATCTTTTGCATATACGCAAGTAGTACAGGCAGTAGATCGGTGACAACCAGCCAGGCACTAGAGAGAGTCTTCAATAGAATGATTTTGACCAATCTTCCTTACAAAAAAAAGTTTGTCCTGGCCATGGGCCTGGTGGCCACTCTGGGCCTCACCAGCAACTGTACAAGTGCAGTGGCAGCCGACAATGATCTTGAGCCAGAAGTGGAATCAAGCGTCTGGGAAGAAAACGATCAAGAGTGTGCCTCAGTCACACTTAATGGCAAAGAACTGGTGGTCTACCGCGGCGCAAATTCGGCCGAAGACCGCGCTGAAAATCTGGCGGACAAATTACAAGATTTACTGAAAGACGAAAAGCTCGAACCAGCCAAGCTGGTACCGGCTTGCGAAGGTCAGCTTGCAACTATACGCGTTGACGGCACAACACTGATCAAATTTGAAGTGCCCGAGAGCGGCAGTGCAACTGCGGCTACCCCACTGGAATGTAGCTTCAAAGTAGTCAACGCCATTCGTGTAATTTTGGGCGTTCCTCAAATTCCTGCAAACTTTTTAAAACTGGCTGAGACTCAATCAGCCGATCAAGCATTTATTGCTTGCACTAATCACGCCGCCGCAGCAGTCAGCGCAGCAGGCAACTTTTCACCAAACTTTAGCGGTCATGCCTCATGGTATGGCGGCAAATTCCACGGACGCCGTACATCTAACGGTGAGCGCTTCGACATGAACGGTCTGACAGCAGCCCATCGCTCATTACCGTTCGGCACGAAACTGCTCGTTCTCAACCGCCGCACAGGCGATTCGTGTGTGGTACAGGTCAATGACCGCGGACCATTCGTTGACGACCGCATTATCGACCTCTCACGCGGTGCTGCGCAAAAATTGAACATGCTTTCATCGGGCGTGGCCATGGTTGATTGCATGGTGCTGAATAACACCGGCCGTTAAGGCCAGGCGAACTAGTTTTGAGCCTTTGATTTTGTCTTTTTGATCTATGTACCGTTAACGGTTGATGGATCTGGATAGTCAAGTGCAAAGCAGGTCAAGTGCTGATTGGCAACCTTATGAATTTGGCCTGCTAGAATGTCGCTTCGAACCAATTGCAAACTGGCCACATTTTTTCGTTGCCAGTTTTTTTAAGAGCACTGCATCGTGAGCACAGACGTTAGAGTACGAATCGCACCAAGTCCTACAGGCAATTTGCATGTAGGTACCGCGCGCACGGCTCTTTACAATTACCTGTATGCCAAGAGGTATGGGGGCACTTACATCCTCCGGCTTGAAGATACCGACGAAGAGCGCTCAAACGAAAACTACACTCGCGACATTGTGGACGGCTTGAGATGGCTCGGCCTTAATTGGGATGAAGGGCTTGAAGTAGGTGGACCTTACCCACCATATCGCCAGACTGAAAAAATCGATCATTACAGCACTATGGCCAATCAGCTGATTGCCAAAGGCAAAGCTTATTTATGCTACGCCACTCAAGAAGAGCTGGCCACCCTGAAAGAAGAACAAAAAGCCTCGAACAGTGCACCGCGTTACGATAATCGCGGACGCGAACTGAGTGAGGTACAGCGCAAACACTATCAAGACGAAGGGCGCATACCGTCTGTGCGTTTTCTTGTGGACGAACCACAGGTGGTGTCATGGCACGATCAGATCAAAGGCGAAATCGCCATTGATACGTCAGATCTGGGCGGCGACATGGTTATTGTCAAATCAAACGGCGTGGCAATTTACAACTTTGCCGTTGTGATCGACGACGTCGACATGAAAATGTCTCACGTAATTCGCGGCGAGGATCACATTCACAACACTGCCAAGCAACTGCTTATCTATGAAGCGCTGGAACATAAAGCACCTCAGTTTGGGCACGCTCCGCTGATCTTCGACCTGGAGCGACAGAAGCTGTCAAAACGCAAACATGGCGAAGCTGTGCATATCGATCACTATCGCATACTCGGCTATATGCCGGAAGCGATCGTCAATTATCTGGGCCAAATGAGCTGGACTCATCCTGAAGGCAAAGAAATTTATGACCTTGAAGAAGCCGCAGCTTTATTTGATCTCGACAAAGTTTCGAAGAGTCCGGCAGTGTTCGACCTTGCCCGCCTAAACTGGTTCAACAGTCAATATCTGCGCAATCTGCCGCTAGACACCATCGTCGAGCGCGCTCAACCCTATCTCACCACATACGATACCAGTCGCTATACTAAAGCCGAACTGACGCAGATGGTGGCATCTGTACGCGAAGGTTTGACCACTCTAGCTGAAATCGGCCCGGCTCTAAGCTTCTATCTCAGCTCTCAGCTGGACGTAAATGATGAACTGAAAGCATCGGTGCTTGATTCTGAAAATGCTCACAAAGTTCTATCTGGCCTTTTGTCGACTCTGGCGAGCTTACCCTGGGGCGATCATCAAGGCTGTAAAAAGGCGGTAGACGGTTTAGGTAAAGAACTGGCCCTTAAGGGCAAAGAGCTTTACTGGCCCGTTCGAGCCGCCTTATCGGGTAAAACTCAGGGCCCAGACCTGGGCGCAATGATCTCAATACTTGGCGCCGAACGAGTTAAATCGCGTCTGGAATCGGCACTGAATCACTAGAAAATCAGTAAAAATCAATGAGCAAAATTCACGTTTTTAATACTCTTTCAGGCAAGAAAGAAGAATTCATTCCGCTGCAAGGTAATGTCGTAAAAATGTACGCCTGCGGGCCTACAGTCTACGATTTAAGCCATCTTGGTCACGCGCGCATGGCCATTGTCTGGGATGTAGTGCAACGCTATTTGCGCTTTGTCGGGTACGACGTCACGTACGTGCGCAATATCACTGATGTTGACGACAAAATCATCAGACGCGCAAGCGAACTTGGTATCACTCCCGAAAAATTATCGCGGCAGTATACCTATAAATTCTGGCACGACATGCAGAAACTCAATGTCGAGTCTCCTGATTTCGAACCAAGAGCTACTGAGTTTATCGCTCAGATGATCGCCTTTACTCAGGCGTTGATTGATGGCGGACACGCTTACGAAGCTGAAGGTGACGTGTACTTTGACGTGGCCTCATTTAAAGAATACGGCAAATTGGGCAAACAGAATTTGGAACAATTGCTTGTGGGCGCGCGGGATCAAGCAGTAGCTCAAGAGACTTTAGCTCACTTGAAAAAGAGCCCGGTAGATTTTGCTCTGTGGAAAAGCGCTGATGTCAGCGAACTTGGTTGGCACAGCCCATGGGGTTATGGTCGGCCCGGTTGGCACCTTGAGTGCTCTGCCATGGTTAAGCGCATTCTTGGCGAAACTATCGACATTCACGCTGGTGGCGAAGATCTTGTATTTCCGCACCACGAAAATGAAATTGCTCAATCGGAAGCACTGCATGGTCAACCCATGGCGCGCTATTGGTTGCACAACAGTTTCGTGCAGACCAATTCAGAAAAAATGGCAAAATCTCTGGGTAATTTTAAAACGATTCAGGATCTGCTCAAGACATTTTCACCAGATACCATTCGTTTATTTATCCTTCAATCACATTATCGCAATCCTATCGATTTCACTATTGAAAGCCTGCAAGCAACCGGTACAGGTATTCAAAGATTGCTGCGGGCAGCTGCTTTTGCTACTTCAGGTGACGACGTTGACGCCGAGGCGCCGAGCGCCGCAGCGCAAAGCTTAGCCGAAACATTCAAGCAAGAATTTGCAGAAGCTATGAATAACGATTTCAACACTGCCATCGCAATTTCGCAGCTTTACCAACTGGCTGACGGAATCACACAAAACCCAAGCGTTTCAGACAAACACTACCTGGCAAACACGCTTTTGCATTATGCCAAAGTGCTCGGCTTGACCATGGTCGACACGCGCAAGAATATCGACAGCGAAACTGGCAGCAAGCTCATTGATTTGATTTTGACCCTTAGAAGTGAAGCCCGTGCGCGAAAAGATTATGCCTCAGCAGATTTGATTCGTAAGACATTGACTGAAATTGGCGTCAACGTCATGGATGGCCCTCAGGGCGCAACCTGGGAAAGCGTCTAGTTCTTATCGCTGCATCTTCTTTGCACAGGCAGCGCGCATAGCAACTGTGATATCTAGATGTTTCGACTTAAAACTGCTTGAGCATCCGTTGACCATAAAAGCGGTGTCGCTGGCCGCCGTGTTATCAAGCCGGATTTGCTTTCCGAATGCGCGCGCCTTAACCGTCGCCAACTCAAAAGCCGCGGGAGTCAAATTGCCCTTGAAGGCGCAAGTAAAAACTCCGGAAGTTAATCGAACAAGCTCTCCCTTTTTCACCAATTTAAACAGCACATGATCAACATCATCGCGCGAACCATAGTCCAGACAATCACTGGTAGTGAACAATGTCCCTGGTGGCAAATTTCTATAGAAGCGGCAGATTCGGGCTTCGCAGGTATTCATTTACAAACTCCTTTTTTGATGCAGTAAGAAGAGTCGCTAACAAATACAACGTTATTTGCGAGGCAAAAGTTCAATAATTTTTGGATTTTTCACATTAAAATGCTGGCGTTTTGAGGTTTTGGCGGTGTAGTTGAATTTGAGAAAAAAGTGGTTTAAAGAAAAACTTGAAGTTTTTCTTTAAACCACTTTGCCAGTTATTTCGACTTCCCCCAGTCAAACATCTACAAACTACTTTTTCAATCTAAAAATATTGTATCTATAATTCCAATCAGCAAATTCTTTAGCACCACTGGACCAAGAGTGATACCGCCCCTCTCCTTCAGCAGTGTAATCTTTCAAAATGATAGCTAAAATGCCCATATCTTTCATTTTGTCGTATGTCTGGCCACCTTCCACCAGAATCACAGCCGGTTTCTGAATTTGAATCTCCGCGCCGATGCGGCTGTACAGTTTAGCCTTAACCTTCGCCAACCAACCAAAAGGCTTACCAAATACCTGATCGGTCAGGCTGTGATCCTGAATATTAGCCACCGTGCTGAGCGGCTCGCTACTGAGATAGTAGCCGCAAATTTGACGATTGACCCGCGCATAAATAGGAAAAGTCGGCAGCAAGCGACCATTTAAAATCAAGACCTTTTGATCTGGTTTAGAATAGTTGACCAGGGCCGTCTCAATATCAATAAAGTCAGGGTCAAGCGCTTGCGGGCCGACTGCAACTGCAATATTCTCCCGCCGTTCCATGGTTTCACAACCAGCCATGATGCCGAGGGCGGCAAGGCAAAAAAGAGCGAAAAGAACAACTTTAACCCTGTTAACTCGTGCCTCTCTATAAGTAAGATAGGGGTATCTTCTGGCAAAATTAGCAAGCAGCGCTCCATCAATCAAAATTATGGCAATAACCGACAAGGCCAAACACATAGACCAGATCAAAATAGATAGCTCGCTACTGAGGCCGGTCATGGTCGACAAATAAATCGAGAAACCACACATCATAACTGTGGCCAGTGGTCTCAATAATGGCGCTCGATTTGTTAGCCCAAAGCAAGAAATCATTACAGCACTGCACAAATAAATGACACTGCGCCGATCGGGCGTTGAGCCTGAGCCATAAAATGCAATTTGATCAAGGTGCAAGCTGGCAATCTTGAGTGGAATAATCCAGTCATCTAACTCTGCGAGAGCCGCACTACTTAGTGTCAAGATCCACGTCCACGATAACGCATATGCAGCAAGCAAAGCCCAAAACTCGACTGGGGGTTTACGCTTTTGAAAGCGCGTAGATAGCAGTTCAGTTACTTCCACCAGCAGTATAACCGGGAGAAAAAGTGGGCTCATACCGGCTCCCAGACCAGCAAGAACTCCACAGATAATGGGCAACCAAATTGCCGGCTTTGCTCCAGCCCAGCGAATTGCTCGCAAAAATAAATAAGGAGTGAGCAGCAAACAAAAAACGTGCTGCGCACAGCCAAAAACAAATCCCATGGCAAAGTTTGCCAGACCATAACCAACTAGCGCAGCAGCAAGAGAGCGCAGTGATTTTTGCGACAGCCTTACCGATATAACAACGTAAAAACACAGCAAAAATGACAAGACAGCAGTTAGCGCCGTGATTATGTATGAAGACAGTGCCCTTGACCAAAACGGAGTAACTACAAGCATTTCACGACTGCCGGCAAGGTCAGCGAATAGCCTTGCTAAAATTACCGATGGTATCCGCATATACGCACTTAACAGAGGCTGATCAAAATAAAAATCATAGTAAGGCATTCGACCGCCAATGATTCGAGTGGCAGCTTCCATCTCATAACAAACGGTGCCACTCAACTCCATAAAATAAAAGGCGCGATATACCAAACTAGCGAAAAAAACCAGGCAGGCAGAAGACAGCAACATCACCGGCAGTCTATTTGATTGATGTGGCTGCGAATCAGTCATTGCGTTTATAAATGCTTATCCCGTCTTTCTTATCGATCATTTTGTAATTAGACATGTGCGAATCGATGAAGTTGTAATTCAAGAAAACCCAATTCATTGGGTTTTCTTGAATGTAAATCAACTTCGGTTTATTCTTAGCGATATCTTCGCCGTACCAGGCTATCACCTGCTCTTTATCTTTTCTAAAATGATCTCTTTTTGCTTCACTCAAGTCTGGTCGGGCAATAATATGGGTGAGAATAGGCAGCATCATGCCATGTAAAAAGCGCGAAGCCGGTCGGCGCTCAGTTTGCAACATAACCGGATATCCAGGTGCCATCGAAGCACAGATAAAGAGCACGGTATCATTTTTGGTTGAGTTGGCCAAACAGGAGGCCACAAAGGGATCCATGTCGCTGCTGGGGCAAATGCCGCTGTAGCCGACTTGCGAAAGATTGTAAGGAATCGAGTCAAGTTGTTCTTGAGCGTCTCTCTCTTTAATGTTGCTTAAATAATAGCCACCACCAACGATGCCCAAAATTAACATCGCTAAAGTTGTGCTTTTGAGCTTGTCTGCACCAAACAACTGCGCAGGCAACAGTTGATATAACAAGCAGAGTTCTATGCCCACGGCCATGGCGTTGCCCATGCGAACGGCAACCATATGGCACGACCAGACCTGACCCGCCAGAACGTAAACTAGACCAGACATAAAAGAAAAAGCGCAGGCTGCAGGTGCCAGACTGCTACAGCGTGCCAGTGCCAGAGCACCCACCGAAGTCAGCGCCAACAGAAAGAAATCGCTGCGCCAGCAGGTCGCCATATTATAGATCGGCGAAGTAACGTAATAAGAATACCCTTCCTTGTAGATAGGCACCACAAACTGAAAAAAAGCCTTGAGTTCTTGTGCCGGCAAAAAAATAAAATGCAGCAGATAAACAACAATTACAGCCACTGCAGCCAATACTTCGGTAGCGACGAGGGGCCGCCACTTGCCGGTGCGCAACCACCAGGCAATTTCAGGTGCACTGGCCATGATCATAAAGTGCGGTTTGAAAGCAAGACCGACTCCGGCGAACAAACCCACCGCAATAGCTTGATAGCGGCCTAGCTTGAAGCCCTCCCAGCGCAAATAACGCAGCATAAAAAAGGGCGCGTAGACGATGCAAAAAATGTGCTCACGCTGGCCAAAATCTAAGCGCTGAATCTGATTAAAATATGCAAAAGCCACTAGCGCGCATACTCCTGTAAGCAATGCGCCAAAGCGTCTCGCCGAGAGAAGCACCCAGCCAATCAAAATGCAACTGAGAAAGCTCAGGGCATAAATATACATTGAGAAGCTTAGCGGAATAGGAATATAAAAATATTTAGACACCAATACCGGTATCACTTGAAAATAGATTGCCAGAGGCGGATTGACATCGAACATATCGACATATGGCATACGACCTTCAAGAAGCAGCTGCGCCATGCTGACAAACAGCCCTTGATCACAATAAATCAGCATCGGATGATTGAGCCAATAGTTACAACCGGTGGCCAGCAAAGTCAGGGCCAGAGACATACCCACCAGCAATACCACATTAGACAATTCACTTGCGAGTGGGCTCTTGTCTATTGCTTCGATGGTCTGCTCCTGTTCAGACATTCTGGTGCTCACTCCAGAGAGCTATGTTGTGCTGCTTGGTACAAATGGCGTCGAACTGAAACTGTTTATCGAGTAGAAGTTGGCGATAAGGCGCAATATCGTCAGGCCGACCTTGCAATTCGGGTGACACCAGGCAAAGCTTAAAGCCGGCCGCTTTCAAACTTTTGTGATCAGACTCTGTGAGCGAAATGTGAGTGAAACAATCGATCCATACCCAATCTACTTGACCGGCAAAATTGAGCACGGTATTGATTGACTCATACTCTGAATAGCGTAAGGCAATGCGGCGCTCTCCCTGGCGACTGAGCAAAACGATCATCGGCAATGACGAATCGAGAAAGAAATAGTTTTCAATTTCGTATTGACGCATCAATTGCAACACCCGCTCTTCAATGCGTTCGCTTTTGACGTTTAAGATCAAAGTACCGTGTTTGTAAGCGGCAAAGAATGGCTCAGCGTCTTCTCCATCTTTAAATGGGTCATGCTGCAAAATCAAACGCTCACCGCGATCGCGCAAATCAATTTCGCAACCAAACTCTCGCGGCAATTGTCGCAATGTCTCCAGCTGATTGATGCGGTGAGCAATATATTCCATTAGATTTAGACATTCTCCAACGATTTTTTCAGCTTCAGACTAAACTCAAGAGTACGTTTGATAAAGCGCATTTTTGACTTGAAGCCTGTATTCCATTTAGACTCGCCGTGAACACGTTCAGGGAAAACCACATCTAAACGAATGATATTGAGTTTTTGCTGACGGGCTAAATAATAAGCGTAGAGATCCAGGGCAAAATCTTCTGGCGGTGAGCGCCATGACTCGAAAAAGCTTCTGTGAAAAATATTGGGTTGAGCGTTAATATCCCATAAATTGCTGCTTAGAAAGCACGATTCAAAGACGCTCATGCCGGCGGTAAAAAACGAATCTGCCAGCGGACGGCCGTGCCTCAGACCTTTCACATAGAGATCAGAGGCAAAATTATTAGCCTCAATAATTTGCAGGGCCTTGACGATATCGGCAGGGTCGGTCTGCATATCGGCGTGGGTCCAACCAACAAATTCACTGTGGCAGGCCTCAAGCCCATGTAGAATGCCATAACCATAGCCTTGATTGACAGGCACCCTCAAGCTTCTGGCAAAAGGAAACTGGTCAATACAGTCAGCAATCACTGCCGAACTTTGATCTGTTGAACCGTTATCGACAAGCAAAAGCTCGACGTCATGCCGCTGGTTCGCCAACGGCTGAAAGCGGCTCAAAATCAAGGGAATGTTTTTCTCTTCGTTATAGCAAGGCATTACAACAGTAAATTTGAGACTCATGATGACACCACATTTTTATACTGATGCCATGAACATTTGTCAAAAAATGTTTGCCAGTATTCGAAGGTTTTCAGGTCGTTAGGAATTCCAAATGAAATATAGTCATCAACTTCAAAAGCGACACACTTAAGACCACCCTGAGC
>CASBPX010000242.1 GCA_949127735.1 Candidatus Obscuribacterales bacterium
CGGCAACCCCCGAGCCTGCGCAGACCCCGGCGTCCGAACCCACGAAGTAAGTACTGCAATATGCCGGATTCTGGCTAGCCAACTTTCTCGCGCTTAAGGCAGCAGCTGCGCTGTTCGCTAGCGCTCTTATCGTGACCAATCCGCTATTGGCAAGCTTCGTGCTTTTCGCATTGCTTTCGGCTCTGCCACCATCTGTGGTGAAGTGCCGATCCGTGGTCGCACCTGATTGCCCATGAAGTCGAAGCGCTAACCAGCGTTTAGCGGAGCGGCACTGACAAAAAAAGGAGACCAATAAATGTCATTACTCTCACCGAAGGCCCGCGTGCGTCTAGCCTTACAGGACTGCCTGCTGAGCGTCAAAGCCTCTGTCGAGAGTGCTTTTGGTCGCAAGCTCCAGGCACGCCAGACTTTGCAAAGCTTACTGACCTTGCGTCAGAGCTACCTTCCGCTTGATCACAAAGCCCGTGCCACTGCGCAAATTGCACTGGCCGAAACCTATCTCGATGGCAACATCGTCGATTGGATGCAGGCAGACGCTTTGCTGTCGGAAGCCCAGATGATCTTGGTCAAGCACAATGGCGCTATGCAGAAGCAAGTGGCTAGAGTGCTTCACATGCGCGGCCGGCTGCATACTGCCATGGCTGACAAAAATCGTGCACATACCTTCCATCAGGCCGCTGAAACCGTGTATGAGCGAATTCGTCCGCTCAGCTTCGAGCGAGTGGCAAACTTGCGTGAATTGTCTCTAGCCCAGAATGCAATTGGGTTGCATTCTGAAGCCAAGGCAACGCGCAAAAATGCTGAAGAGCTCAATCGAATTTTGCTCATGCAAAGCGTGAGACGTCGCTACTGAGATCATCAACCGTTAACGGTTCATGATCTTAAACTTGAAGAGTGGTAACTGCGCTGCATTTTGCAGTTCCCACTCTCTTTTTTTAGGCAAAAAAAATCTCTTGTTATACTATAGCGCATAGTCTCTGTTGACTAATGATTGTGAAGCTATCGGTTGAATAAGATCACTCAACCGTTAACGGTTCGTGATCACTTAACTCTCCAGTATTAACTGTGCATTTAAAACCACCGCTAACTTCAGTATCAGCTTCCGCAAACCAATCAGTTAGAAATTGAGTAAGTTCATCAGCGGTTGTAGGTTTGCGCAAATAACCATTCATACCTGCTTCCAGGCACTCAGATTCGGTTGCCCCCGCTGTCATAGCAACAATCGGAGTAGGGGCAATGCTTTTCAGCTCTTGAAACGCTGCAATGCTGCGAGCGGCTTCAATGCCTCCGAGCACCGGCATAAAAATATCCATCAGAATTAGGGCATATTCGTTTTCGGTGGCTAGCGTAATAGCATTTTGGCCGTCAACGGCATAATCTGCTGTAAATCCAAGCGCACTAACGGTTTCACTCAGGTATTGCCTGTTGGCCTCGCTATCATCAACTATAAGAATTTTCCGGCTCACGGTACACGCCTGCTTCTTTTCATTGGATGGAATTCTTCTAACAGAATCGGCCATATTTTCAGATTACTAAATTGTACCGACCGTTAAAAGCCTTTTTTGTTCCAATTTGAAACATTCGATTTGCTTGTGTTGCCCACTGGACTTATAACTGAGCATCAAGCTCAATAATTAATCATCCGCTTTTCCAAACATTCGGAAACCAATCGCGTTTCACTACGTCGACCGCAGTGGTAAGGAGAACGACCAATGGATGAAAAAAAAGCTGCTCATAGCCACCTGTATAAATGCCTCGCTGAGGTAGTTAGTTCGAAACGCAAGAGTCTCCATATGACTCAGCAAGAGCTGGCAAAGGCGTCTGGTATCGATAGGGTGTTTATTAGCAATGTCGAGCAAGGTAAGCGCAAACCGAGTTTTGGTTCAGTGTCTAGTATTGCCAGAGGTCTCAACCTTCGCTATTCCAAATTAGTTGGCGAATGCGAAAAGTGCATGAGCCAGAAAGTTAAGGAAGATTTGCCACCTGAGGCCGAACCCGCTTAAACACTGTAAAATTGATGTCAATGTTTACTGTCGCCGTTAAGATGAGCGGGCTAGCATTTAATTGGTGGCTGTCAATTTTAAAACTCAGAAATCGAATTTTGGAGAAGAGTGGTCTAGGTATTTTCTTTACCGCTGCCAGTATTCTTGTTGCGCATTCAGGGCAATGCGGCCAGGCATGGGCTGCACCCGCTGATGCGGGAGTTTCTTCGAGCGACGCTAATACCGCTGATACTGTGGTCTCAAACAACGAAGGTCCGGCGCACGAGTGGACCCAAGAAGAAATGCTTCTGGCGCGTCCAATGCCGATGTCACAAGAAGAGCGCGATTTCAATTTCAAAAATAAGGCTCCTGAAACCATTCGCAGTTGGACATTGGGTGCGTTTCATGAGTTTACTCGTTCGCCCCTGGGGCGCAAAGAGTTAAAAAATGAAGGCACCCGCTGGGTGTCGATTCGCAAAACATTGAGACAGCAAGTGGCTTATGGAAAGGCTTTTTTTGCTAATCCTAAGAATTTCCAGACAGGAAAGAAGTCGAAATCAGGCGAGTCCAAAGTGCCCAAAATCGACGCTTCGGCACATGCTGATACTGAAGTTTTCGACGATGAATCATTTGAAGCGGGAGAAAGCGCTGCCACTTTCGACCGGCTAAAAGTCTGCCGGCAAGACATTTCGGACCTTTGTCAGGCCATAGACGATATGAAAAAATTAGCCGTCAGGCGTGGCCGTTTAGAAGAGTTTGAACACGCTCTAACTATTGAGTAAAATCAGCCCTTCGAATGGCTTGAGAGTTTGTGCAGCAACAACTTTGCTGACCTGCATCGTGGTGGAAGCGAGTACTTCACCTTTGCTACCTTTGCTATTTTCGCCATTTTCGCAATCAATAACCCGCGTCTCATTCGTAAAATTTAGATAGACGGTAATTTTTTGATCAGCGCTTTCTCTACTGTAGGCAAAAATTCCCGCATCACTATTTATGCTGGCATAGGTTCCCGACCTTAAAGCCTGATGCTCTTTGCGCAGGCGCAACAGATGCTTAACTAAATTAAGCATAGAATCTTTTTGTTGCTCTTGCATTTGCACATTGCGCTCCACAGAGTCAGCGTTTACCGGCAGCCATGTGTCAACGGTGCTGAAGCCACTATAGGCAGTATCATTCCATTGCATCGGAGTGCGTTCTGGATCTCGTTGTTCTGAGATTACTTCAGGCTGCCTGAGGCCTCGTGGATCGACAATTTTATTTGGCGGAATCACCCCATTAACCATGCCGATTTCGTCACCGTAATACCAGGTGGGTGAGCCTGGTAGTGTGAGCAAAAGCATGGTCGCTATGCGTGCTTGCTCACTGCCGATGCGGCTGCCGAAGCGAAACTGATCATGATTACCCAGTACCCAGTTGGCGCTTTCACCAGCCGGAAGAATAGCCATATATTCGTCTACCACTTTGCGCACGGTTGCGGCATTCCAGTTGTCTAGAGCATCGGTAATCAAATGGAAATTGAAAGGCAAATGACATTCCGGTTTTTCTTTTGTGCCGTAATAGGTGATGAGCTGGTAGTAGGGTAAATAGATTTCGCCGATCATCATGCGTTCGAAACCCGGGCTGCTGAACTGATCTAGCACTTTCCGCATTTTCTGAATTACTTCATGAGTTTCTGGTTGGTCTTCTATTTTTGTGTGAATTGTGCGGGCGCGGTCAATCAAATTTTTATGCCAGTGCCTATTTTCTGGCTCGTCGCCAAAGTCGGCCGCTTCCACCAGCAGCCAGATTACGTCTACGCGAAAGCCGTCAATGTCGCGTTTGAGCCAGAAGCGCATGGCATCAAGCATGGCTTCTATTACTTTGGGATTGCGAAAATTTAGATCGGGTTGTTCTGGTAAAAACTGGTGTAGAAAATATTGTCCCGATGCTGGATCGAGTGTCCACGCCGGGCCGCCAAAGTAACTGGGCCAATTGTTAGGCACTCCACCATCTGCTGCGGCATCTCGCCAAACGTACCAATCGCGTTTTGCACTTGTGGGCCCTTGTTTTGATTCTTGAAACCACGGATGCTGATCAGACGTATGATTGGGCACCAGATCAACAATCACTTTCAGTGCGCGTTTGTGGGCCTCTGCCACCAGTTTGTCGAAGTCGGCCATGGTGCCGAATAATGGATCGACGGCGCAGTAATCACTGATGTCATAGCCAAAGTCTTTGTTTGGTGAAGGGTAGAATGGGCTGAGCCAGATGCAGTCTATGCCCAGGTCTATGAGATAGTCGAGGCGGCTAATAATTCCGGGAATATCACCGGTGCCATCGCCATTGCTATCTTGAAATGAGCGGGGATAAATTTGATAAATTGTCGCGTTGCGCCACCACTCCAGTTATTTCCTTTCTCCTTGGTCTCATAGTTTACGAGACTAAGTTATCATTTATAAGTGGCTGAGGCTTTTTATGAATGATTCGGTGAGTACAGATAATCCACAACAGCGGCTTACCGCTGCTGAAATTGATGATTTGCGCCTCTTTGTGCAATTGGAACTTGCCGACGATACCAGGCTCGCTCTTGAGAACAATTTTCCGGCTGAGCAGCTGCAGCCATGGCCACAGGTGCAAGAAGGCCTGAACACCGGCTGGATGAATTTGCACGAACTGCGCAGCAAAAGCAGCAACACCCTTTTGTCTGCTCGCCTGATGGTGGTTTATCACGCCCGTAAGCGCGGCGAGCATGATTTTATTCTTGTGGCCTGGGTTGTCACTCCTGACCCGGCTCAAAACAGCCGGCAAGGTAAGGGCCGCGGCTATGGGTCGTATTTGCGACCACTTTCTTATCAGATTAGCAAATCTCAAAACCCACATGCCCTGGGCCTTGTGGCCGAGCGAGAAGCGCCTGATGGCAGTGCCGCTGGCCAATCGGTAAAAAGAGCGAGCTGGATGAAACGCATTGGTTTATTGCGTATCGCTGATTTAAATTACGAAATCCCGCCATACATGACTGTGGAAGAACGAGGCGGATCCTACGTTCCTGTGGAAAATCGACATAAGCGAGCCAAAGTTGCTGACTTGTTGTTGACTCGCTTTGATGAGCAACGCACGGTAGCCGGCAAGGTGGTGCATTCAATGGTAGAGCGAATCTACACTCAGGGTTACGCTGTACGCTGTGACGATCCTTATCTACAGATGCGGCTTGATGCTATAGATCAAAACAAATTTTATAACCTGGTGGAAAACTAGGCACCACATTGAATACCGAATTTTCCCTCAGCCAAAATTGAAGCGCTTACTGCTTGCGGGGCAAGAAATGGGATATAGTTGTCCAGTTTACAGGGTACGTTACGGTACGGTATTCAAGTTTGACTATCTCAACCCTTTTCAATCCTTCCCGGGCAGCTGTGTCCGGGTATCTGGAGCTAATGCAAAAACGATGACGAAATACCTGTTAATTTTGCTAAGTGGCATTAGTCTTTATATAGGCCACTGTGGACCAGCTTATGGGCAGGATCGTGATTACTATACGAGGCAGGCAGCGCAGTATGCCGCTGATCGTAATGAATATAATCGTGAAATGGCCCGCCAGGAAAATCGTTATCAGGAAGCTAGAAAACAGGCTCAAAAGGAAGAAGCTCAACGGCAAGAAAATGCCAGGCAAGCGGCCCAATATTCTGCCAGGCAACAAGCCTCGAAATCTGAGGCCGCCGCTGCAGCTGCCAAGGCTGAAGCTGCACGATACAACAATGCAAAAGAACAAAATGCTTTGAATGCTCGCAGGGAAGCTGGAAAAGCAGAGCAGAATGCCTATAACAATCGACTGCAGCAAAACAAAGCAGACGCCAGTGCCTACGCCAGCCGCAGTGAGGCACAGAAGCTCGAAGCTAGAGTGCAGCAAAACAAAGCTGATGCACGGGTTTACGATAATCGCACCGAAGCGCAAAAAGCGGAGGGACGCGCTCAGCAAAACAAAGCTGATGCACGGGTTTACGATAATCGCACCGAAGCGCAAAAAGCGGAGGGACGCGCTCAGCAAAATAAAGCCGATGCACGGGCCTACGATAATCGCACCGAAGCGCAAAAGGCTGAAGGACGCACCCAGCAAAACAAAGCCGATGCACGGGCTTACGATAATCGCACCGAAGCGCAAAAAGCTGAGGCTAGAGCCTACGATAATCGCACCGAAGCGCAAAAAGCTGAAGCTCGCATAGAGCAAAACAAAGCCGAAGCAAGGGCATATAACAACAAAACAGAAACACAAAAATACGACGCTCGCAATGAACAAAACAAGGCAGATGCAAGAGCGTACGACAATCGTACTGAAGCGCAAAAAGCTGAAGCGCGGGCCGAGCAGAATAAGGCGGATACGCGCGCTTACGAAAATCGCACCGAGGCACAAAAAGCTGAAACCAAAAGCTATAATCTGAAAACCGAGAATCAAAAGGCTGAGGCGCGTGCCGAGGCTATCCGCCAGGAAGGTCGCAGGCAAGCGGCCATAGCGGAAAATGCACAGCAGACGCAGGCCGCTCGTCAGGCTGCCCAAAAACAAATTATGAAAAGTGCCGTTAGGGGAGCGGCTCGTGCGCGAGTTGCCGGCGGCAATATCCAGAATGGACCGAGCTCAGCCGTCTTTAAGGCTGCCTCACCTGCCGTGCAAAACAGTGTCAGTGCCTCAGATTCCATTCGCGCACAGTTCGAGCAAGCAAGGGGGCGTTGAATTCGCGGTTGCTTTTTCGTCGTATGTTATGCTTCTTGACCCGCTAGATAAGGGAGAAACCGCTTGAACAAGCCTCAACTCATGTTCGTATTGATTGCCTCGGCTGCCCTACTCTGGTCAATTCCTGCCGGCTTGGCCCAGACGTTTAATGCCGGAGAAATAGTCACCGTCACAGAGTATGGAAAGCCAGTGGAAGTGAAGGTCATTAAACAGGACGCCAGTGGCGTGTTGTGTCTTCAAAAAGATTGGCAGGACGGAACATTTAAAACAGGTGGATCTTCCTGCTATTATGCGGCCGCTCAGATCACTCGTCCTGGCGCAGCTGCGGCTATACCTGCGGCCACTACTGGTGGTGGCGGTGCGTTGTCAGTTCAGCGTAACAATCCTCAGGGGCAAGGTTCAGCCGCCAGTGCCAATTTGGGTGGCAGCGGGCCTTTGTCCAAGCAGCAAATTCTAGATTATTTGACCGCCAATGTTGGTACTGATGGTCCACATCCGAAAAAAGAAGCTACCAACGCTGCTGTTCTAGCTGCCATCAAAAAGCGTGGCGTAAATTTCAAAGTTTCCTGGAAAGACGATTTTTCGAAAGCTGGCGGAGATCAGACTATTTATTATGGAATGCAAGATAATTTTGGCACACCGCCGGAATTGCCATGGCTTTTTGGCCCATGGGAATTGCAATTCACAAACGTCACCGGATTTTATGCCAGCCGAGATAGCGCCGCAAAAATGGGATTTGTTTCCATAGAACCATCACACTTACATTTGGAAGATACACTCCGACGATCCGCCAAAGGCCTGGATCGACGGTAAGTGGCGCGAGGCCACTGCTGAAGAAATGAAGTATCGCGGCGGTGCCGGCATAGTTCTTCTCAATGGCGAACAACAGTTTGATTGGATCGTTCACAAAGATATGACTGCTAACCCTGGCAAAGACTGGATTAATGTCGCTGACATTGACACCAGGCAGGTGAAGCGCGGTGGCGTGCGTAAGCTGAACTAGGA
>CASBPX010000243.1 GCA_949127735.1 Candidatus Obscuribacterales bacterium
GGCGCCACCGAGTCGAAAGCTGATGTAGTAATTGTGGAAGTAGGCGGCACAGTTGGTGACATCGAGAGTTTAATTTTCCTCGAAGCCATTCGTCAGATGAGAAAAGATATTGGTCGCGATAACGTTTGTTATATCCACGTCACTATCATTCCAAATTTACGCACCACTAACGAACTGAAAACCAAACCAACCCAACACAGTGTCGACACTTTGCGAAGTCGCGGTATCCAGCCAGATATTCTCGTCTGCCGCACTGAAAAAAATCTGCCTTCTGCAGTGCGCGAAAAGCTTTCGCTATTCACCGACGTTGATGCCGATTGCGTCATTCAGTGCAAAGACGTACAACATTTATATGAAGTACCGCTTTTGATGGAACAGGAAGGTCTGGCCGGCAGAGTTCTTGAAAGACTGCATTTGCCCAATACTGAACCAGACCTAAAAGCATGGCGTGAACTTGTTGACCGGGTGAAAAAACCATCCAAACAAGTCACGGTAGCTATCGTCGGCAAATATGTGATGCTCTCAGACGCTTATATTTCAGTTGTTGAATCGCTTAAGCATGCTGGTGCCAAACATGACTGTCAGGTCAATATCAAATGGGTGTTGTCGGAAGACGTAGAGAAGAAAGGCGCCAAAGAATATCTCACCGATGTCGACGGCATTCTGGTGCCGGGCGGCTTTGGCGATAGAGGTATTGAAGGAAAAATTTTAGCGGCCGAATATGCCCGGATGCAAAAAATTCCTTACCTGGGTTTGTGCCTTGGTATGCAAATTGCCGTAATCGAATTTGCCCGTAATGTAGGCAATATGAAAGATGCTCACTCGACCGAATTCAATCCCAAATCAACTTTCCCTGTAATTGACTTAATGCCGGATCAGCATAACGTCACGCAAAAAGGCGGCACCATGCGCCTTGGCCGTTATCCTTGCGTACTTAAAGAAGGCAGTATTGCCGCCAAAGTGTATGGCACCACTGAAATTTCTGAACGCCACAGACACCGTTATGAAGTTAATAACGATCTGCGAGAAACCTTAAGTAAACATGGTCTGGTTTTCTCAGGCCTGTCTCCTGACGAGCGTCTGGTGGAGATGATCGAACTACCGGGTCACCCGTTCTTCGTCGCTTGCCAGTTCCACCCTGAACTGAAGAGCCGGCCAGACAATGCTCACCCGCTATTTGTTGGATTTGTAGAAGCCATGGTCACAGAAGCTAATCGGCGTGGTACTGAGCGTGGTATCGCACCAATTAAACCGACCAATTACGAAGCCCAGCTTTCTAACTAGACTGCATCAGGCGGGTTGGCTTTACTAGGTCCAAACTTATCTGAACGCAAAAGCAAAAACACCATCAAAGTCGAAGTCACTACCATCAGTGCCAGTGCAAAGAAGTAGCCATATTCCCAGTGAAGCTCAGGCATATTAAAGGGTGACGCTGCTGTATTGAAATTCATGCCATAAATACCGGCAATTAAGGTAGGCGGCGCACAAATAGTAGTGACCACTGTGAGCGTCTTCATGACTTCGTTCAGTCTGTTGCTGATACTCGACAAATAAACATCCATCAAATCAGAACAAAGTTCGCGATAAGTTTCAATCAAGTCGGTAATTTGCACCACATGGTCATAGCAGTCGCGCAAGTGCAGAAGTGTTTCGGGGGCGAAATTGTCTGGACTGGTGCGCAGTATTGAACTCAAAGCCTCTCGCAGTGGAAAAAGAGCGCGACGCAAAGTCAGCAGTTCGCGCTTTGACTCATGCACCTGGGCAACGAGCTTTCTTGTGGGCGCATCAAGAATGCGATCTTCAATAATTTCAAGGCGTTCGCCAAAAATTTCCAGCACCGGATAATATGCGTCGATAATGCTGTCGATAAGCGCGTAAGTGAGATAATCGGCGCCGTGGCTACGCAACTTGCCGCGCCCTTTGCGCAAGCGGTCAAGCACGGGTTTGGTAGCGTCAACCGGTCCTTCCTGAAAAGTAACGACAAAACCATCACCCACATACATACTTACTTGTTCTGTGGCAATCTGTTCAGCATGGAGACCTTCGCACTTAGGGTCTTTTGAAATTCGATCAATCATGTGAGCGACAAGAAAGAAATTTGCATCGTATTGTTCAAATTTTGCCCGCTGATGCAAATGCACAATATCTTCCATCGCCAGAGCGTGAATGTGAAATAATTCCCCCAGCCCTTTAATTATTTCGGCGCTACCAAGTCCTTCTACGTTAACCCAGAGCACCGGCCATTTTCCGATTTGAGCTTCAATCGGGGCCAGATCGGTGACAATTTCTTCCATAAATTTGTCGGCGCCAAAAGCAATAAAAGAAACAACAGATTTGGGTGCATTTGGATCAATGGTATACGCTTCAGGATCAGCTCCTTGCACCCGATTTGGTGCTACTGGCGCACGGCGCCTTTTGGCTCGGCTGTGTTTAGTCAAGGGTGTGTCCTGGTTTTTGTTGAGCAGAACGGTGGTCTAGCGATTTCCAGGTTTCGATGGCCCAGAGCTGTTCTGATTCTGTTTCAAAACAAATAGTAATTTGCGAAAAAGTTCCATGAGCTGCAGATACTCCGCGCAGCATCCAGAAAGCACTGTCTTCGTCAGACACTCTTTCGAAAAAAGCACGGCCGTGAACTGGCCCGTGTTCATATTTAAGGGGATCATCAATCACTTTGATTTTCTGCAAAATGTCTAAAGCATCCAGACTTTGGCCGCTGCTGTCACTTGCCGACATGCATGTAACTCTTACATTTCTGGTTTCGTCAAAAGCCAAAAATGTCTGGCCTTCTTCCAGCTCTTCCACAAAATTACCAGGTACAGCTACAGACCAGCCGCCGCCCAGATTTTTGCGAACACCCTGCCGGCGATAGCCTACTAATTTAGCGTTCAATGCTTTGTCGGCCATGGTTTCGATTTGCTCTTCATACTCATAATCACAACCGAGAAAATCAATTACTTGCGCCCATTCTTTCCAGGGATATTTCAAATCAGGATCAAGACTGTAAGCGCTGTCGAGATGCTCCATAATGCGCTCGAGCAGCTCAGCTTCCTTTTCGGTTAGAGGTTCGCGCCAGCGCACCGTGTTCCACATATAGCAGAGCGCTCGTCCCAGGTGATACTCAGCACCATGGCCGTCTTCCCACCAGGGAAAAATATCGCGGCCGCTGAGTGGCTCTGCCGAAACTAGATCAAGCCAATCAAGAGTGCGTGGGCCCAACTGTGTCAAAATCGGCTCTGGCACATCAAACTGATGACCATCAAATGGCATGGCCAAATGAAATTTAGCGCCATTTTTAGAAAGCTCTTTTACTCTTTTGGAAAGCGCACCAATCCAAGACTCAAATTCGCTGTAGAGCCTGACTTTATCGCCGCTATCAAAATAGCCGGTCTCGTCGACAAATTCGTTTTGATCGTCGGCCACCCATTCAATGCCGTGCACTTGCGATAGTTTGCGCACCAGGTCGCAAACGAAAATGTGGTAGCCAGGTCCGGCAGACGAAGTGGCCGCCGCCACCAGCAACGAGCCATCTTCACAGGGTGACAGCATAATTGGTTCAGCACCCGGGTGAAGCAAAACCATTAAGCATGGGTTGCCTTCCCCGTCGTCGGTCCACTGACTCCACTCGAGCTCGTCAAAAGCAACGTTTGTTAGCCAGGTCTCGAGTTCTTCAAGCTTTTTGCGGTCGAAAATATTAGGCGTAGGCCCGGCCGCTCGTATGATATCTGGGGCAAACTGCCCTTTTAAATACAAACCGAGACTCATTGTGTCCTCCCTGACAGTCTGATTCTACACTGCCCCGGCCATGGTCAAACAGCTATCTTGACCAGCCCAGCCAGAGAGCTGCCAAGATATGCTCAATTTCAGCGAGTTTCACAAATCATCCACACTTTGTGAAAGCGACGGGCGGCTAGATCGTGGGCGCGAATAGCGAAATAAAGTCGGCCTTGATCGACCCACATCATCTGTGCCTGTTCATCGCTATCGAGCTGCAGTAAAAGCACCCACTGCTCTGAAGCAAGGGCTAACTTTTCGCCTTCAGGTGAGGAAAAATCGAAATCATCCTCAAGCTCGATGCCGGTGCTGGCAATTTCGCAATCTAATTTAAAATCGCCTGCTATATCCTGGCCAAAGCCAAACATTCTGTGAATCACACTGTCGCCATAAATTTCTTCTGCCGCCGCCAGGTAAGCGTCAAAAGTCTCATAGCCGCCCGGGCTGAGGGTGGCCATTTCAATAGTAATGGCCGGATATGAAAGTTCTTCGTGCAGGCTAACAGAACATGGTGCAAAAACCGAAGTAGGCGGCAAATTGCTTGGCGGATCGGTCTTCTTCAATAGCGCTTGGTCTTCAAAATAAAAGACACGAAAGCCCTGGCTATCGTCGATGTTATTGCCCCAGGGGCCGTCAAAAGCGTCATAGAAAAAGGAAAGTACACCTTTAGCAGGTAGCGGTTCATATGAGTTTTTAAAACTCTTGAGTTGGCTTAAATCTATTTGACACAAGAAACCCAGAGGTATTTTCGCACGGCTCACAGGCCAATCAAATGCAAGTGGCAAACTGGGTCTTCCGCCGGCCCGCGAGGGGTTATTTTCGGTTTTGTCGGCGGCAAATTTCAAACGCAAAGAATGAGCCGGATTTTGAAAAAGTTCTTTAAAATCAGACAGATTATGCCGAACGAGCACGTCACTAATATTTAAACTTGTCACTTAAAATATTCCGCTTAACTGATGCCAGTGAGTTTTATCTATCTTGCGAAAATCTGGCGCACCGCATATAGAGTCAAGATATTTACTCAGATGCTGCAGTTCCGTATCGTCAGTGTCACCTAAAAACGGCCGCACACATAAGGCGTTGGCGTTTTGCAGCGAGACTTTGCGCAACTCGTCGTCAACCATAATCATCCGGGCCAACTCCACACCGTTTGCCACCACCTTACGCAAATCTTTGACAAAATATTCTTCGCCTTTGTGAAAATCAAAGCGTACAGTGCAGCGGCTTCTGTCCCAAACAAATAACGGAGGGGGTAAATCTTTCCACAACGCTTTAGCAATAGGGGCGATGTAATTGGAAGTAGCAGACGACCATAAACCTAAGGTATAGCGCTCGCCGCAATGGGCAAGAAACTCACGCACATGCGGACGATAGTAAATAAAATAGTGAGCTAAGACCATCTCTGGTGCGCGATCAAGAGCTTCGGTGACTCCGCGAATCAAAGTCTCATCAAGGTCAAGAATTAGAAGCGGCTTCTCTATCACAAAGACTTTCCCACCTTCACTCAATCACTCTAAAATCAGGGAGCTACAGTTTCGCCGAAGAGTCCTATCCACTCTTGTTCCAGCTCAGTATCGAAAAATAGAAGCCACGAATTAACCGGCAGCTTCTCCTGTTGTGCCACATTTCGAAGCACCACAATCGCTACTTCAAAATTTTCTACGGCCAGATCAATAAACAGATGTTCGGCGTCATGACCAAAACCAAACACACAACCGGCCTCAGCCGCGCGCAGCTGCTGGTCAACTTGCCCACGCAATTTGACAAACCACTCTGTAGCCACAAGCAATTCGCCACCGGTAATTTTCAGGTAGCAAAAACGCTCGCCATGTTTGGTAAAACGTTCTGAATAAAAAAGGCCATTCAACACAATCGATTCAACTATGTCTTTCTTAGCTGAAACGAAAGTGCGCCGTGTTGCCGCTGAGCGACTGGCAGCATCTTCAAATGTCAAAAGTTCTGCTGGTTGCAGTGTTTGCAAACGCAACGGCTCATCATCGATTTGCAACTTGATTTCGAGCACCACTTTATCAACCGCTTGAGCAAACTCAGAAAGTGACTTAGTGTGCGACATATCTATTGGCTTATCACGATCAAACAGACTGACGATTCGACCAGCACTTGTGTTAATAACTTGGGTAGTGATAGTGCCAATCCACTTATTGAGCGTATCTTCGCCAACCAAATATTCACACAAACAATAGGCGGTTTCAATATCCTCGCGATCGTTTTCGCCGCTGAACGAGTCTGAGAAGAATGTGACGTCGACAACATTGCGGCTGGAGCGCACGCAAGTGATTTTAGTTTCGGGAATGCTGAGACCTGTGCGAGACTCAAAAATAGATTGCAGCACATCTACGCTCAGTGCCGGTCGCACCGGAAGAAATGACCAACCTTCAATATGGGGCGCCATTTCTACAATCGTTTTTACCAGTGGCCTTTTATAGTGATCCATTTCTGGAGTGATAATAAACAAACAAGTATCATCATCGCCGGGCCATAATTCCCAGAGCAAATTTTCGTTGATTTTATTGAGCCCGTCATCAACCCAATTGGCCAGTTCGTCGATAGGTAATGGTCTGCGCCCGCGAATGTGCGATTCAAATTCTTTAGAACGCTTGGCAAACAGTTGCCACCAGTTTTCAATCTGGTCAAGCACGCGCTTGCGGTAGAGCACTTCGGTCTGAGACTGATTGTCGATGTAGCGCCAACGCATTTGCTATTTGGAATCCGGTGAAATATATTCGTCATTGAGACAGGACCATAGCTTACTGGAATCGAAGCTAAACTGTCTGAAATGAACCGCCGTTAAGCAGCATTTCAAGGGCTCTTGACCGGTCCGGCGCTGGTTTTGCCCGTATAGAGCTCTTGATAAAATTCATCCAGATTCAGTGGCAGAGCCGCAAGGGCGTTATAAGCGAGGCCCGTTTGCCCAACCAGCAAGTCCAAAAGTAAATCTTCCGGCATGATTAAGGCGCCTGCAATATTTGCAACCACATAATCGCCACCACGACGGCATGTGGCTTAAATTTGGTCGAGACCTCTGCACCCTCCGGCGCGCCGTATAGCCGGGCGATTTTAGCGCTGGGCAACTTTAGCGCTGGCCCGCGCTCTTAATGCCTGCGCTTCAGTCGGTCGAGCAGTCGATTGCATCAATTCGGCATAATTTTCGAGCACGCTGGCAAATTGCTGATTAGAGATGCCGCTGTTAGCATCATAAATAGCAATGGCACGTTTATATAGAGGTTCGGCGTCAGCAAAACGGCCCTGAGTGCGGTAAAGAATAGCCAGGTTATTGCAAGCGGTGGCCACAGCCGGGCTGTCTTTGCCTGAAGCCTTTTCGTAAATGGCCAGGGCGCGACTGTAGAGTGGCTCGGCCTCGGCATATTTCTTTTGCGCGCGATAAAGTTCGGCCAAATTATTGCAAGCATTAGCTACTTCAAGGCTATCCTTACCAGAGGCGCGCTCGAAGATGGAAACAGACCATTTAAATATGGGCTCAGCCTGTTGCAGCTTACCCTGAGCATAATAAAGACTGGCCAAATTATTGCGCACATTGGCAGCATCGGCTGACTCTACCCCACTGGTCTTTTCATAGATAGACTGTGCTGCTTTATAGAGTGCTTCGGCTTGAGGATAATGACCGGTTTGAAAATAGACCTGTGCCAGGCTGTTTTCGCTTTCGGCAATGGGTAAGGCACCGGCCGTCAGATTATCTTCGCGGATAGAAAGTGCTTGTTGCAGTGTTTGCTCAGCCGCCTCAAACTTACCCTGCTGCGTGAGCGAGACACCCTGACCATTGAGAGATTCCGCCAGAGCCACCAGTTGTGGTGCCATGGCTTGATGCTGCAATTTGGTGGCACGCTTGAACAAGTCATCGGCTTCGCTATACTTGCCTTGCTTAATGTATAAGTTGCCCAGAGCGTTTAATGTCGGCGCGATAGATATGTCACCGCCACTTTTAGAACGCTCTTGACTCTCTAAGAGCTGCTTCAGTGTTTTCTCCGCTTCGGCAAAATTATTTGCTTTAATCTGCGTTTCCGCTTGCGTGCGCATATCAGTTGCACTGCTGGAACATCCACTCAGTGCTAACGAAACCATCGCTAGAGAAACCAGTGCCAGGCTGCCTGCAGACTTAATCATGCTAATGCCTAATCCTTATTTAAGATGCTTGAACAAGCCAACACCAAGACCAACCGCCGCGCCGACACCGGCACCGGTTAGGGCCCGTTTGCCACCGCGACCAGATGCGGCACCGATGCCCAGACCGGCTAACGTACCAGTGGCGGTATCACGAGCAATGGGGTGACGCTTCATTGTTCTGCTGCTGCGCACGAGGCCAACACCAGCGCCAGTTCCCGCACCAATGGCGGCACCACGAACAACGCCACTGCCTGAAATTACACCAGTTAAAGCGCCGGCACCAGCACCGACACCGGCGCCAATAGAAACAGCTTTAACTTTGGGGTGTCTCTGAAAATATGTGCGATCGTCACGCACGATAACGTCGCGGTAAACAGGCTTTTCAACATAGACAGTTCTGGTTTGCGCGCTACTTGAATAAACGCGCCGCGGCGTTCTAGAACTTGGATTAACATTAGGAGTGACAACCGTCACAGTATTCGTGTTCGTATTATTATCATATACTGGCACTTGACGCACTAGTTGCGGCATGGCGGCGCTGCTGTTTACCTTCCCGCTCAAAACCGTAGTTTGGGAGAATGCCGGAAGCGTCTGTAGACCCACCATGGCAATGGCCAAAGATGCAGCGGATAATTTTCGACTCAGCATGTAAATGTCCTCAGGTGCAAACACCAATTTCTATTTGCGTTGTCTACTGAGAGACGCCTGGCACCGTAAGAAGTTCCCCCTTGGCCGCAAAACGCGATTTGGCAGGCAAAAAACTTGTTGCAAAGTGTTTACAGCGTTAAGCAAGGTACATACTACTTGTTGGCTGCCTGGCGGGCTTCCAGTTCTTCCCATCGGGCAAAAACTTTGGCGACATTAGTTTCAGCTTTATGCAATTCGTCCATCATCTCGGCCAGTTTCACATGATTGGCTGATACTTTCGGATCTTCCATACCTTTGCGCACTTTTTGCAAAGCTTGCTCTGCTTCTTCTACCTTAACGCTGATCTGGTCTAGTTCTTTCTTTTCATTGTTCGATAAAGCTTTGAGGTTTTTTACAGCCACACTACTGGTGGAGCTGCCGATTTTGTTACCGCTGTTATTGTTGTTGGCATTGTTACTGCTCGACGACGAACTACTGGAATTCGAATTATTCTTCGATTTATTTTTTCCACCACCACCGCCTCTGGTAGACTCCCACTGCGCATAATCAGCAAAGAATGACACGCCGCCTTCACCGTCCAGGGCAAGAATAGTGGTGGAAATAGTGTCGATCATATAGCGATCGTGGGTGACCAGAACAACGGCGCCAGGGAAGTCTTCAAGACTTTCTTCCAACACTTCAAGCGAAGCAATATCGAGATCGTTGGTGGGTTCGTCCAGTATAAGCAAATCTGCTTCTTGCAACATCAACCGAGCAATCAGAATTCTTGCTTGCTCGCCACCAGAGAGATAACTGACAGGCATAGGCAACTGGTCTGGGCGGAAGAGAAACCGTTTGGCCCAGCTAATTACATGTATCTGTCGATCACGATAAACAACTGAATCGCCGCTGGGGCAAAGGGCTTCTTTTAAGGTAATTTCTTTATTGAGCTGATCGCGGTTTTGATCAAACCAGACAATTTTGAGCAAATCTGCTCTTTTAATGGTGCCTTTATCAGGTTGCATCTGATCGGCTAATATGCGCAGCAAAGTTGTTTTGCCACTGCCATTGGTGCCCACCAGTCCTAATTTTTGTTTAGGGCTCAAAACTAGGTCAAGGCCAGAAAACAGTTTACGTCCACCGAGAGATTTTTCAATTTGCTTAGCCACCAGAAGCTCTTTGGTGCGACGACCAGAAGCACTAAAATCGATATTGACCGAACTGGTCATATTGTTGCGCGCTTTGACTTCCGCAAACTCATCGAACAGTTTACCGGCTTCACGAATGCGGCCCACCGACTTGGTTTGACGGGCACGAGCGCCGCGCTGTAGCCAGGCTACTTCTCTGCGCATTTTGCTGGCCAGTGCTTGCTGCTCGTTTGATTGAGCAGACAAATACTCGGCGCGAGCTTCTAGAAACGAGCTATAGGGGCCCTTGCAGCTTAAATAACCATCTTTATAAGTAGAATTCAATTCCACCGTGCGGTTGGTGACATTCTCGAGAAAATTGCGATCGTGGCTGACCAGAATAAAAGCAAACGGCGCAGACTTCAAAAGATCTTCCAACCATAAAACGCCCTCTAAATCGAGGTGGTTAGTAGGCTCGTCCAGCAAAAGAAAATCAGGTTCTCGAACAAGAGCACAAGCCAGAGCCAGGCGTTTACGCCAGCCGCCTGATAGTGACGAAACCTGAGCATCAAGCTCCTCAAAGCCAAGTGTGCTCAGGGTATATTCCGCACGATTAATCAGCTCTGACTCTTCAATATGCTGGTCGCTCAGCGACGCCGCTACAACATCGCGCAGAATTGCGTCAGGCGGATATGGATTATCTTGCGCCAGATAAGCGATATTGAGAAATTTTCTGGTGGTGACGGTGCCTGCGTCAGGCTCATAAAGCCCTGCCATAATCTTCAGCAATGTAGATTTGCCTGAGCCATTAGGGCCGATCAAACCAATGCGCTCACGATCATCAATAGTGATCGAGATATCGCGAAAGAGTGGGCGAGCGCTAAATGACTTGGTTAAAGACTGGCAACTGATTGCAACTGGCATAGCTACTGATTATACAGCCGGGATTCTGTCGCTGTCACTCAAGAGTGACTATATTCGCCCTTTTGTGATGTTATTGTATAAACGCTGAGACTTTATTGACCAGGAAATAGACCATGAAAGTTTGGGTTGACGCCGACGCCTGCCCTGTTGGAGTAAAAGACGTAGTAGTCAAAGCCTGTCACAGACAGGCCATTGACACGGTTTTCGTCGCCAACAAAGTTATTGTGCTACCCCTGTCTCCGTATCTGACTGCTGTACAAGTAGAAAAAGGTGCAGACATTGCCGATCAATATATTGTCGAACGGGCAGACAAAAATGATCTCGTTATAACCCAGGATATTTTGCTGGCCGCTCTGCTTGTGCCTAAAGAAGTGACCGTGATCGACCCGCGCGGACAAGTTTTCACAGAAGAAAACATTGGCGAACGAGTATCAATCAGGGCACTGATGACTGATTTAAGAGACAGCGGCGACATAACCGGCGGGCCTAAGCAATATACCGACAAAGACAAGCATCGCTTTGCCAGCGCCTTTGATCGTGCGGTTACGAAGCTAAAAAACGCCGCCGCTGCCCGAAAAAAAGATTTGATCGAGTAAAGCTTAAGGCTCAGACTCTTTGCTGCCTATTAAAATGATATTGGTACCAACTTGATAAGCGAAACCGTTTTTAGGGTTTTTGATTTTACCATTGGCATAAAATCCGGTAGATCCGGTTTTGAATTCTTTGCCATCAGCCTTGATGGTGCCCCAGACTTCGCCGCTGGTGGTCTTGAACTCGATTATTAAAGCTGGAGGCGCATCGGTATCAACTTTTTTGGCCATAGTGAATCTCCTCTGGGTATGACACAAGTCTACAGGATGAATCTGACATCGCAATTACCTTGCCAAGCACCAGAGTGCCGATTCAATGAGATTTATTGACTTCCCGCAGAGTGAAATATATGCCATACTCCTCCATTAAGGCTACCAAAATAGAGGGCCTGCTGCACCAAATAGTGTTGGTGTAGACGCACTGCTGGAGATTAGATGAAGAATAAGCTATTTGTAGGTAACCTTTCCTACAACCTGGACGAAACCAACCTCGAAGAACTATTTGCCGAGTCCGGCAAGGTTGTTTCGGTGGCTATCCCCACCGACAGAGACAGTGGCAGAAAGCGTGGATTCGCTTTTGTGGAAATGGGTAGCCAGGCTGAAGCCGAAGCGGCCATTGCCAGCCTGAACGGTAAAGACGTGGACGGCAGACAAATTGTTGTCAACGCCTCCAAGCCTAAAGAGAAAGCCTACTAGAAATCTACTAAAGTTTTCGATTCGACACCCCATTCCTGTAAAGGTCTGGGGTGTTCTGTTATTTTGCATCCTAAAAAAAAGGCTTTGCCTGTAACATGTTGCACAAGCTCCAGACTTCTTGCACAAACTTCAGATGAGTACAAAAGCGAGGCCTATGACACACTTTCTAAACAAATATCTGGCAGCAACCGGCGCAGTAGTGATCATGATAGGCATGGCGGGCCTGACAGGCTGCAGCTCAGCGGCTGACAAAGAGAAAGAAGACCTTAAGCGCGAACTGAGCGATGCTAAAGCGCAGACATCTAGCTTGCAATCTCAGTTGACGCTGATGCAATATTCAAATGAGCAAAAGAAAAAACAACTGGAAGCCAGTAATGGTGCTGCCACCACTTTCGATATCAACACAAGCACAAGCACGAGCACGAGCACAGTTCAGTTTACAGATCTGGCAGATGTACCTGACAAAGCAATGATTGAACAGTTGGCTCAGCTACACGTTTTTGATGATCTGGCGCCCACATTTAAACCCAATCAACCAATCACCCGGGGCGAATATATTACCTGGCTTTATCGCGCTTATAATGCCATCGTGCCCAAAGACAAACAATTGCGTCTAGCCCCACAAATCACGCAACAATTTACAGACACCCCCGCAAGTAATCCGGCTTACAAATACGTACAGGCCCTATCTAATGCTGGTTATTCAATCGGTTATAAAGACGGAACTTTTAAGCCTGATAAACCAATCACAAGAGAAGAGATGATAGGCATTAAAGTTGGCCTCGATGTAGGTAAAGATTTGCCACCTTACAGAAGCCAAATGGAATATATCTGGAAATTCTCAGATGCTAAAAACATCGATGAGCGCTTCACCGGTTATGTCCACCAGGACTATTATACTTCCGGCCCCAATGGCAGCAATATTCAAAGAGCATTCGGAAAAATCGGCAGCTTCAAGGCAAAACAACCAGTATTGCGCTATGAAGCGGCAGGCACACTCTGGCAACAGGGCCAATTTGGCAACAATGGTGGCATCACCGCCGCTGATACCAAAAATAAGTCTAACTAGTGGCCCACGGCACCAAGATACTCACCCTTAGTCGGGATGAAGAAGACAAATAAAATGCCAACCAGGTAAACACCGGCAACGCTTGATGCCGCCATAGCGTAAGAGCCGCCAAAGGTATTGATCAAAATGCCGCTACCCAATGCTGCCACCACGGCTGCATATCTTCCGGCATTATAAATGAAACCAAATGCGGTGCTGCGCACTTTTGCTTCATAGAGTTCCGGCAAATATGTCCAGAGAATAACAAAGGGCAAGTGTGAGAAAAAGCCTAATGCCACAAGCCAAATTAATAGCGGCGTGCCAAATGAATGCACGGTATTGAACATGCCGTAAGCAAGACAGTAAGCCATGAAAAATGAGAGACCCATCGACCAGCGATAGCCGAATTTTTTGATTGCCAGACCACCGAGTAGACCCGATAAAATCATACCTATGTCTTTGGTGAACATGGCATGACTGCGCTGCTCTACGGCAAGCTCGCCGGTGAGTTGATTAATCCACGCAGGAATCCAGGCGATCACCGCCCACCAGCAAACAATGGCCACGCTAGCCACAGCAGCCACTGAGATAGTCTTACGGCGATTCTCTGCGGTAAATAATTCTTTGAAGCAAACACCAGCATTGGTGCACATGGTTTTAAAAATACTTTTGCCACAGTTCGCACTTTCTTGATCGCGCACCGCTTTAGCTTTGAGAAACTCCACCGGTTCACGCAGCTTGAAGCGCATGTACACAGTCAAAAATGCAGGTACTATTCCTGCCATAAACAAATAACGCCAGCCATAGTGGCCCAGCCACAAATTGAGAGATGCCGTCAATAAATAACCGACACCAAGCGAGGTAGCCAGCGCGCTGACGGCATAAACTTTGGTTTTGCTCGGCCAGCACTCAGATAGAAGTACAGCGCCGATGCCCATTTCGCCACCGATACCAGCACCGACTAAAAAGCGATAAATGCCCAGCTCCCACCAGTTATTAGCAAAAGCGCAAAGGCCTGTGCAAATAGCATATAGAAGGATTGTGATTGTCAGCGTTTTTGCCCGACCGATATTGTCGGCCATGGCGCCAAAAATCATGGCTCCCAGGGCCCAACCGAGCATGAATAAAGCAATGATATAAGAGCCATACTGGCCTACCACAGCATGAGACTGAGTGTGCAACAGTTCAGACAGGGCGGGAAAAAGAACCATGGCAAAAATCGAAGAGTCCATGCCGTCGAAGACACCACCAAGCCAGGTGGCAATCAAAACATGCCAGGGAGAAGGTGCGGCTGCCGCAGGCTCAAGCGGCGATAAATCATGCGCCACGGCACTGACCTCGTGGATACAGTCAAAATGCTCAGAGGTTTCCACAAGCGGAGGCTGTTTAACCGTTTGCATAGCCACTCCCAGTTCTTAAGGACGGCTAATAATAGCTGACCGTCACTAGCTCAACTAGTCTCTGAGTTTTTATTAAGGTAATTACATAATTTGTACGGTTCAGGACTGCCGCGCCGGCCGGTTTAGAAGTTTAATTCCGGCCTCACTTTCAGCTTGATCAATTGCTTTAGGCTCGACGAAAAGGCCCTGTCGTTCATATGCTTTCCAAACTTCCGACCAGCGCATCACAACATAGGTGCGGGGCGAATATTTCTTTGCCAGCCGTGTAATTTTGGCATTGCCGCTAGGCAATATCTCAAGACCATCGAGCTCAGAACACTTGCTGCAAAACGCTCTCTGTTCTTCGAGGCCTTGCTCGAGTTTGACAATTTCGCCTTTTTCAAGCTTGCGATCGCAGCCGTGACAACGGGAGGCACGATAAAGTGCATAGACTACAGGATCTACTTTTGCTATTTTTGCAATTTTTGCCACTTTCGCTGCTTTAGCCGGTTCATCAACTGTCTTTTCGGCGTCAGCTTCGGTCTCGATTTCGGCCACGTGAACTCCTCAAATAAGGATATTAAAACACGTTGTAGTCTACACCCATCCTTTGATTTTGCGCGATAATTGATATCGTTGGCAATAGGTTGAAAAAAAGCCGTGAATCTTCCACCAAAGCTTGAAGAAGCTGTTCAAAACCATGGGTATCCTCTGTTGTTTGCAACCATGGATGGTGCCCATCTATATGGACTACCGGCAGCGGCTATGCACTTCACCGTGCGTGGTGTTCATATTTTACCTACCGAACAAGTTCTTGGTCTCGACTCTACAGAAGATCTGGTTGAAGTATCGAAAACCGCTGACGAGGCCGAGTTAGACTTATCTACTCACGATATAAAAAAGTTTTTCCTGCTGATGTTAAATGATAACGGCCACGTTATGGAACAGCTTTATTCACCACTGGTAGTAATCACGAGCGATCAGCACAATGAACTGAAAGTAATTGGCAAAGATTGTTTAACCAGGCTGCACTGTTATCACTACCTTGGCCTGGCAGACGCCCAGTGGCAGCTTCTTGGCAAAGAGAATGCAAAAAAAATCGACGCTCTTTTATCAGTTTACCGAATTGTTTTGACAGGCACCCACCTCATGAATTCTGCCACCATTGAAAGCAATTTAAATGTCCTCAATCAAAATTTTTCTCTGCCTTACTTGGGCGAGTTATTGGAAAGAGCCACAGAGCACGCCGCACTTGACGATAAGGAATGGGATTTTCACAAAGAAGAATATGAAAGGCTGCGTGAAGTTTTAGAAGACGCTGCTGATGCCACCACATTGCCGGAAAAATCTACTGCCCGAGCAGCGCTCAATGACCTTCTCAAACGTGTGCGGATGTCGACATAACCGGTAAACATTCGTGCTCCTTGCCGTTGACATCCCTTTGGCGGCAGGCTACGATCAGATTAAGTCGACTTAATTTAACTTGGTGACAGACGGGGGCAGCTCGCAGGCGTGGGCTCCTTGATACTACAGGTGGGCAGCCGATGATGAGCTGGCACTGATGGGCTCTGATGAGAAAATAATGGCTCTTTATGAAGAGCTTGTCTTGACTAAGGCACAACTTGAAGTGCTTGAAACTGAACGCGCCAAAGAAAAAGCTCAATACAAACAGCTGCTGCAACAGTTTCAAGAAACTCTCAAAATCAAATCTGACTTCGTAGCGCACGTCAGCCACGAAATACGCACGCCTCTGAACGGTATGCTGCCCATGATTGACCTGCTTTTAAGATGTGAACTGAATCAGTGGTATTCGATTTGATATCGGTAGTAGAAGGTGTCGGTCAAATTTTGGCTCCTGCAGCCGCATCAAAAAATTTGCTCTTGCTGTCAGCTATTGAAACCAACGTGCCTGAATGCATCATCGGCGACCCGCAGAGACTGCGTCAGGTACTACTCAACCTCTGCAACAATGCTATTAAATTTACCGAACGCGGTCAGATAATTTTGAAAGTATCTTTTGCTCAGGCGTTTACAGGCCCTGACCAATTGACTTTTCAAATAATCGACAGTGGCAGTGGTCTCAGTGAAGAAATCAAAACCCATCTTTTTGAACCATTTTTCCAGGGTGCTCAAGACGCCAGCTTCAGCAAAGAGGGTACGGGTTTAGGGCTGAGTATCTGCAAACGTTTGGTAGAGCTCATGAGCGGTAAGTTGTTTGTTGAAAGTGAACTAAACGTTGGGTCAACTTTTGGTTTTAGTTTGCCTATTACTGAAAAAAAGAATCTCGAAATCGAAAAAGTTTGGGGTTCAGTCACAACTTCAAGCCAGACACCAAGAGAGTACCGCAAAATTAGAGCGCTAACACTCGAACCCGTTTATAAAGGACAATCGGCCATTGCCGATATTCTTAAAACTTTCGATATCAGCACCACTACTGTCGCCACAGCGCACGACGCCTTGACCATAGCGCAGTCACCAGGTGCCGCAGCAGACGCAAATTTTGTCATTTTCTTAGACATGGTGCGCGGCGATCAAGAAAGCAATTTGTTTCTCGCACTAATTCAAAGTTTTCCCATATCTAAAAGCTTGAAAATAGTTCAGATTGTCGGTCAAGAAAGCAATGAAAAAGCCAGCAGCAGACTGCTTTCCATCGGTATGCCCATGCGACGGCAATCTGTCAATCGTTGCCTAAGCAAATTAGACAACCGCACATTACCTCAGGAAGGTTCAACTCGTTCGCATCAAAGCACCACGTTAGGTATGGATGCACTGGAGCTTACTCAGTCAAACGCACTGATGCGTAGTGGCGAAAGAAAGCACGCTGTGGTTGCCGACGATAACAAAATCAATCAAAAAGTGGCCTTCCTCTTTCTTGAAGAGTTAGGATTTGGCGTGGACCTGGCTACTGATGGAGTCGAGGCCGTGCAGCTCTTTAAACACAAACACTATGACATGGTCTTTCTCGACTGCCAGATGCCGCGTTTAAACGGTTACGAAACTGCCAAAATCATCAAAGAAATTCAACAAAGGCGCGGTATCCTCACGCCTGTTATCGCTATCACGGCGAACGCCCTAGAAGGCACACGCGAAGAGTGCATGGCCAATAATATGGATGACTATTTGTGCAAACCGATTGATTCCAACAACCTGGAAAAGCTTGTGATCAAGTGGCTCGGCCACTCCGTCAAAAGACAGAGGACTGCCCGAACAGGCACAAACTTTGACGGCGAGTCATCTTTGCCACCGGGCAGCAGGTTTAACAGTGAAACAAACTCGGTAGAAGACTTCCGCTCTACTCATACACTTCCAACGGTGCGCCCACCGCCTCCTGAACAAATCGTTTAACTTATGGGAACCAATCGGACACTGCCGGGTCTAATTGCTCAGTCAAAAAAAATTGAGGTAAAAGTATGTCCATGAATGCAGAGCAGCTGCTCGATATGAGTCCTAAAGAACTCGATGTGCTGTTCGGCGAAGCTGAATGTGGCCCCGTTCCGCATGGCATTGCCAAAGGCACTGCTCTAATCGCTCCCGGCTCGAGAGCCGGCTCTTCACTTTCTCACATGGTTCGCTTCTTGGCCTGGCAGGGCAAGACCTTTGACAGCAAAAAAGGCGAGCTAATTAACCGCATTTTGCCAATCGGCCATAGTGCAGTGGTAGCCAAAGTTTATGAAGATCAGAGCTGGATGGATAAGAAACCATGTATTGCTCTGGATTATTCAAAAACGTCGCTACTGGCTAAATTTGTTCGTGATGAAATTCGTTTGGTAGACAAAAACTTCTACCTGGGAAAAGTCTATGTTGGCAGTCTGCCGGTAATTCACTTTTGTCTCGAATTTCCACAAGACTCTGCTGCTGCTGCAGCTTAATTTGCTAGGGCTAAATGCTTTTAGTTTAAAGAAATTGACCGGCTTTACGTAGTATCGCCGGTCTTTTCGTCAGCCAGATTCTCGCTCGAGATAATTTTATCTGCTTGCCACTTCTCTATTACCTTCTCAGAGAACCGATCGGCAACAGCAGCAATAGTTAAAGATGGATTAGGCCCAATCGCAGCGGGCATCACCGAACCATCGGCAATAAACATATTGGGATAATTATAGACTTCGCCATGGGTATCAACCACGCCTTGCTCCCAAGTAGCGCCCATAGGACAACCACCAAGCGGATGCACCGTAACCGTTTTACTTAAATACCAACTTGGATAATCTAAAAACAATCCTGCCTGGAGATAATCAGCCATCTCTTTCATCTTCGCTCTAATAGCATCGAAGAATTTTTCTGAAGTTTTGCGCGGCATTTTTAAGTTCAGAGCTTTAGATTTTTTATCAAATTCCATGAAGCCGTCAGATTCGTCAATACCCATACCGACCATGGGAAAGCTTGATACCAGACCGTCTGCTGCACCCAAAAATTCACTGACTGTATAAGACAAATTGATGTTGCGATGAAAGCCAAAAAGACTTTTGATGTAGTTGACAAACAGCTTGAACCAGCGCAATTTTAAGGCGTTAGCATTTATCGTCTCGAGCAACCAGATAATGGTGGTAGTAAATGTCCAGTCTTCGACTATAAATCGAGTTTTCTTATCAACCGAAATATTACGTGCCGCGCCTGTAATTACCGGCCCAAAATAGGGCTGAACACTGCGCTTCTGTAGTTTATCTTCAACTTTTTCCTGACAGCCAATGGCCACTGTAAGCAGATCGCCATTTCCAGAAAGTCTTGTACCAAGCGCTTTGCTGATATTGGGAAACCATTTTTGACTGTATAAAAGAAGCGACGTACTGCCTAAACTTCCGGCCGCGAGCACTAAGAATTTGGCCTTGAGACCGATGGGATTTTCAGAAGTTGATTTAGAAACATGCGACGTATAGGTGACAACATAACCCCCCTCAATTGGTTGCATTTGTTTCACTTCAGCCAGAATTCTCAGGTCGGCGCCTAACTCTTTGGCCATAGTCAAATAGTTGAGGTCGAGTGTATTCTTAGAACCGAAATTACAACCCAAATAACATTCGCCGCATAGCCTGCAACCATAGCGATTGACTCCATGCAGATTTGCGGGTGTATGCAACTGCTCGCCAGGCACAGGATTCTCCACATCATTGCCGAAAGTAATAGCGATGGGCACCAGCTCAAACGGCATACCCACCGCGGCTGCAGCTTCCTTAAGTACGGCGGTTTTGACAGTCTGATTATATGGTGTCTTATCGAAAGGATAAGGCACCGGCTTAAGAACTGCCTCTACGCGATCATAGTGCGGTGCCAAATCTTGGTACGTAAGGGGCCACCCGTCAAACCACTCCGGATCTTTACGCAGGAGCACGTTGGCATAAATCAAAGAACCACCACCTAGACCACTACATGTGATGGCGTCAGAATCTTTAAATGACCAAAAGTCATATAGACCCAGAAGTCCTTTTTGCGGCTGCCAAAAAGCATCTTTCATCTGGTCCAGGCTGCGCGGAAAAGTGCCAGGCGGATAGGTTTTTCCACGCTCCAACAGGCACACTTTCATTCCGGCTTTAGAAAGGTTATAAGCCATTACCGAGCCGCCAAAGCCGCTGCCAACAATCACAACGTCAAATTCGTCAGTGGTCACTGCTGTTTATAACCCATCATTAAAGACTGACTCAGGGTGTCCGAACTTACTTAGTCTCTTTAGTTTCGAGCTTGTGCTCCAGCCAGCTGATAATTTTCTGGGAAGCAATCAAGACAATTGTAGAACATACAGCCAGGACAATCTTATTAACCATAACCCTCACCCTAAATAAGCATGTTCTTAGAAGCAGTGCTGGGCTAAAAGTTCCAATTTCTAAGATATCAGACCATTATTTAAACAAACCCAGGGCCTGAAGGTCACGCACGGGCTCATCAAACGAGCACGAGCCTACCGAATGCATAAAATTGTGCCTGGCATCCTTTATCTTTTCAAGACTCAATATTTGACCATTCCAGGAAGCATTTTCATCAAAAGTAAATGCAGTTGGATCGGTTTCTGAAAGTATGGAGACAATATTCTTCTCACCGTGCCAGGCAAAAACACTGGCCATTAAAACGTTGAGAAAACCATGCATCACCGCCCGTGGTGCCTCGTCGTCATAAGTCAGGGCATAATCGGCACGAATGGGATGGTGCAAACCAGCAGTAGCTTTAAACGGTAGACGATGAGACGCGCAACCTAAAATAAACTCCGCCACTTCGTTTACATCTGGAATCGCCACAGCTTTTATGCCACCGGTGCGAAGCTTGGCGAACGAACCTGAATCTTTGACTTGCTTAAGTTGGTCAACGCCAGTCACTTCACAGTAAACCGGATGCTCAGCAGAAATTAAGACTTTGCTTTCGATTGTTGTAGCGCGTATATGATCGGCGTCGCCAAGAACAGCGACTCGGCCATCTAAAGATGTTGGCAAATTTTCGACGTCTTTTGCAGGCACGACCAACCAGCGCAGCATCCAGGAGTATTCACTGTTTTGATAAGTGCGATAATTGGCAATGGTTTGTTCGAGCGACAAACCGGCAGGGGGGAATAATCCGGCATAGTCGATGAATTGATCGAGCAGGGCCTTAAGGGCTGGAGCAACTGGAGTCATGAAATTTGCCTTTTGTACTAACTTGATGTGCTGAGTTTAAACAACTAACTATCGGCAAAAAGAACAATTCGTGCCGATAGAATATCAGCTTCCGCCATACGTTTACTTTTTAACATCAAGTCCTAATTTTAAAGTTTCGTAAAATCAAAGTACAATTTTAAGAGATCATTCGAGCATATGGAATTTGAACATTCACTCACGAGATGAAACACCGCAAAAAATTGATTGTTGGACTGATACTTATAATAGCTATAGCCGCGCCGACTTTAAAATATCGCCGCTGGATCTATAGCTATTTTGCGCGTCTGCCACTTTTTGCCAGAACCTTACCTGCTTCGACAGGTGAGGTTCTCTATAGGGTAGAGGACCAGCTTGCCACCTATGGCAATGCCGCTCGCGCCAGACTTAAAGCCAAGTTTGACAGCAAGACTTTGACCTATCCACCTCAGCGAATGGCATTATTTGCCCTGAAATCTACCGCTGAAATGCAAGTATATGTGGCACCACCAGCGGGGCCATACCAATACCTTTGCTCTTACCCAATACTGGCTGCCAGCGGCGAATTAGGTCCTAAACTACGCGAAGGTGATCGACAGGTTCCAGAGGGAATGTATGAGCTAACTCTGGAACCGAATACACCTTATCATTTAGCTCTGAGATTGAACTATCCAAACCCAGACGACTGGCAGCGGGCCAAAGACGACGGCCGCGAAAGCCCAGGCAGCGACATTCTCATACATGGCAATAGCTGCTCAATTGGCTGCCTGGCCATGGGTGACGAAGCCAGCGAAGATTTGTTTGTGCTCGCCGCCGACGCCTGCGATCAAAAGCTACCGTTGATTATTGCTCCACACGATTTTAGATCGCTGCCTTTGCCAGAAAACAAAGAAACAGATCCATTGTGGTTGCCTGCGCTTTATCGCCAAATCAAAAGTGCTTTAAATCACTATCCAGCTCCACTGGCGGCAGCGAACAATCAACAGCAGCATTAAAGATACAGCGGGTTAAAAGCTGGTCTGTAGTTTATGATGCACACAAGTGTCTAAAGGGATTTTGCTGTGTGGCGTTACCGAAAAAAGTATTTTCTTAGCAGCGCTTTACTATTGCCATTGCTGTTCGGGCCCAGCCCCGTGAGAGCTCAAGCCGATGACAGCTATCCGCGCATAACGGCCATGGAAAGCACAATTTTAGGCAAGAAATTTGAAGATTCTTTGCCGGAAAGGTTGGCTCGGTTAGAAATCAAAGCTTTTGGAAGATCATCAGATAAAGCAGCGTTAAGCGAACGCACCGACAAGTTAGAGAGTTACTTTGAGCAAACTTATCATAAGCAATTGTTCGTGCCTGCGGAGGGATACCAGGGCCCCGACGATCAAGATTCTGCAGATCAGACAGGCTCAACCGGTAGTGCCACCACTGGCAGTGACACCACAGGTAGTTCGTATCCACGAGTGACTGCCTTAGAGCAAGCTATTTTAGGAAAAACTTTTGAAAGTGAGCAGCTCTCAGCACGCCTTACACGCATGGAAATGAGCGCGTTTACCAAAGATTCGTCTAGCCTGGCTTTAGGTGATCGCACAGACGCTTTGGAAGATTATGCTGAAAAGAAATTGCACAAAAAAATATTAGGCCAGACGTCTACTACAAAAGACAATCCAGAATCTGGCGCTTCCGGTAATGGTGCCAGTAATGGCACCGGTAATGGCACCGGTAATGGCACAAGTAGTTCTAGCGGTGGCAGTGGCCTGCTGGCAAAAATGGGAGGCGCATTGTTGGGGCTTCCTGGAGGTGCCATGGGTGGGGGCGGATTTTTGCCAGGCTTTGGTCCGTTTGCAGGTGTAAGGGTGCGCCAGCGCCCCGCCGGCACTCCAGGTGAAGAACAAACCGCGGCACAGAGTCACGCTGCTTCGGCCGCAGACGAGGCAATTATCGAAGCGCCGACACCACCGCCGGTATCGTGCCGCATCACTACAAAAGTAGCCTGGTGTGAAAAGCGCATATTCGGCCAAATTTCGCAAAAACATTTGCCTGAACGCCTTGATCAACTAAACATCGCGCTCAATTTCGCACCCGGCAAAAACAGCATCGACTTGATGGATGACGTCGACAAGCTCGTGAAAACTGCGGCTCAAAGGCCGGTCTCGGCGCACTAAGACCGGCAGTGACAAAAGGAATCTCTGTGGCAATCGGTAAACATTCGCTCGGTTTCACCCTCTTTCTTGGAGGGCTGGGAGCCTTACCGCCTTTATCGATCGATATGGGGTTACCGGCGCTCACTACTATTGGCAAAGCTTTGCACTGCTCAGACAGCGCCGCCGCTTTAACTTTGAGCCTATTTTTAGCAGGCTTTGCCATCGCACCAGTTGCCGGCGGCCCCCTTTCAGACCGTTTTGGAAGAAGGCCGATTCTGCTTGGCGGCTGTTTAATTTTTACGGTTGCGGCGCTCGGATGCGCCCTGGCCCCATCAATTGAACTGCTCTTGTTTTGTCGGTTGATTCAAGGAATCGGAGCAGGAGCAGCAGCTGTACTATCGATGGCACTGATTCGCGATTTATTCGAAGGGTCAGAAGCGCGGGCTAAACTTTCATATGTCAACATTTTGCGCAGCTTTGCCCCCATGATTGCACCCACATTGGGCGCGTGGCTTCTCACAGTTGCCGACTGGCGGTGGATTTACGGTGTGCTGACTATTGGCGGAATAATTATTTTGGCGGTGACCTATTTTGGCTTCAGCGAATCTGCCACTCACGAGCGTGAGCCCCTCACATGGAGCGCACTGGGAGCTAATTATCTGGCCGTCATAACCCACCGCGTCAGCTTCGGTTATGCCATGGTCAATGCTTTGATGTTTGGCTGCATGTTTGCCTACGTTTCTAATTCACCGTTGCTGTTGATTAAGAATTTTGGCTTGTCGAATCAAATATTCGGCTATCTGTTTGCCGGCACCGCATTCGGTATCATGATTGGGGCATTTGTTAACGGCAAACTAAGTGAACGAAACATTCCGCACAAGCTGCCGCTTGTAGCGGGATTATCAATGGCATGCGTTGCCACCTTAATCAACTTGATTGTCACCGCTACAGGCCATGCGGCAGCGCAAACACTGTTTCCTTGTCTCTTTCTATGTACGTTCAGCGCCGGCCTCGTGGCACCAAATTCCGCTCATGGATGCCTTCACCCCATGCCCAAAATCGCTGGCGTGGCTTCTGCAGTTTTGACTTTTACGCAAATGCTTGTCGGAGCGGCATCGAGTGCAATAGTCGCCTTCCTCTATGACGAACGTACCGCGTTCGCCATGACCGGAGTGATGTTTGCTTTCATTTGCTCAGCCGTGCTCGTTTATTTTATAGTGGTGGCACCGGCCGAAGAAAACGCGCCGAGCAATCTGAAATAATTATCTATTTAATCAGCGTGGCAACTGTCGCACCCACACCCTTGCTGGCGCATCAGTGCTTCACCCATGATCAGCTCTGCGGTGTGACTATCAATGCCGAAGTGCCAATCTAGCGTGCAGCGGCTAGATAAAATTTGGATTGTCAGGGTTTTTGATAGTGATTTTAGGAAGAATAGTGTGCAAGATAGATAAAGCGCATATATTTCTTTTAAAGTAGGTGCAGAATGCTCATTAAGCCTATTGGTGATCGCCGGCATGTGCTGGCTCTGGCAGCTGCGGTCATATTCGGTGCAGGCATTGTTGCCACTAGCCAGACTTGTTGCCATAAAGGCCCTGTCGAACCGAGAATCGCACGCCATGCAGCAACAGCGATTGATTACGGGCCATTTATGGACAAGCTGCAGAGACACATTAAACGCGCCTGGTTTCCACGTAAATTTGAAACATCTCGACACGGCAAAGTATTTTTCGTTTTCCACCGTGACGGGTCGATAAGTAACCTGCATGTCACCGTGCCCACAAACAATGAAGAATCTGATCAAGCAATGTTGGCCGCCGTCAAGAACGGTGCGCCGTATCATAATCTGCCTGACGGCTCCCCAGAAGCGGTCGACATCGAGTTTTCGTTCGACTATAACGTGCACAACAGAAATTATTGAGCTTATGAAAATACTGGGCTTGCTCCTGATAATACTGTTTGCCGCTTGGCCGGCAAGCGCGCAAGATTATTCTTCTTCTGGAAGCAGGAGCTCCAGCGGTGGCTTTAGCGGCCCAATAAGAAGCGCCGGAAATGTATTCAACAAAGCGCCCACTGGTAATTATCGCAATGCATTCAGTAACCGGTCACCCGAGAGTATCGCCAGAGACTATGGGAGCGGACATTCGGGCAGCGCTTTCACCGGCTCGGCGAATAGATATTCGAATAGCAGTGCTGACGACATTTCGCGCCGCCAGCCTGGCAGTGTATCTGGTAACTCAGGAGTGAAAAATTATGATGCCCTCAATCGGGCGGCTGAAAATCGACCATTCATTGATGCCAATAATAAGCAGCAATATTCATCCCGTGTGAGCATTACACCAAAGTCGCTCAAGAGCGGTCAGTGGGGCCCAGGGCTCGGTCGCGCCAGAGTCGACTGGAGCAAACTGCCGACACCTAGTGCAGGTCGAAGTGGTGGCTCCGCCGTTACCAACTGCGCCAATTGCGGTCACTATAAGGCGCCGGGCGTAAGCTGGTGCACCAGCTGCGGTCGCTAACCAAGTGCCTTTTCATTTTCGTCTCCCACGCAACACTAGAAGACCAGTTCCATCTGGTACTAAGTTTCGACAACTGCATCCTTGTCAATCTTGTACATGACTGCGCTCACACTGGTCCTTTATCCATTTACTAATATCGTCGACGACCATTTCATCCACATGGGATGGTCTCTCATATTCTTGCGGAGAGCATTTTCCAGAACCGCTCATGAAGAGATGATTTAGGCCTGGGTAGAGTTTCAACTTGCATTGGTTAACTTTTCCAGCCTTGTCTACCGCCGCCTTCCACCGCTCAAAGTCACCATCAGCGGTGACCTGGTAATCACGCTCACCCTGAAGAATAAACAACGGTTTATTCAGTTCTCCAATTCCTTGTAGAGGATCATGCTCGCGAAGATCCAACCAGTACGCAGGATACGCTCCCAATATCAGCGGTCCGTTCTCAACATCTTTCTCCGTTAGTGCTTTAATTTTCGCGCGTTCTTCCAATAAGTGTCGAAACTTGTTGTCATCGCTTGCGCTAGAACCGCCAAGAGAATTTATGTACTCAACCTGCTTTACCATCGCATCTTCAAGCGGTTGATTCGCTCCAGCTAACATGATTAGACCGCGAAGCTCCTGATCTTGAGCTGCAATCCTTGGGATTAGCATCCCTCCCAAACTATGTCCTAGAACGAAAATTCGTGACTGAACGATCCTCGCATCGCCGCGCAAAACCTTGGCCGCTTCGAGCACGTCTTGCAGAGTTTCCTCCTTCACGGTAAAAGTTCTCAAGTCTCGGTTAGACATAGTGCTAGCGTGTTGCTTAGTGCGTTTGTTATAGCGAAGAACGGCAATGCCTCTGGACGCAAGACCGCCTGAAAGATCTCTGAATGGCTTGTTCGGTCCGGTTGTTTCATCTTCATCACTAGGCCCTGAGCCGTGTACAAGGATCACCGCAGGGAACGGTCCCGTTCCCGAAGGGAGAGCTAAGTGCCCATCCAATTGCCACCTGCCTGCGCCAACGTTGATCTTCTCTTCCGAAAAAGTTGATGGTGTCACATATGGTGCGTTCTTGAATTGGCCGGAATGAGGCACTATAAAAAATCCAGATATCTTGTCGCTGCCTGAGAAGACAATTTTAAGGTCAACTGTCTTTGTGCCGAAGACAGCGGGCATTAGAATGATCGTGTGAGCACCGCCTCTTTCCACCTGCGGAGGAAGAGTCTTTTCGTACCGGCCATTTTGATTTAGCTGCTGCCATACGAGACCAAGCATCTGAGCCGGCATGGCGGCTTTCATGGTGGCATCGAAAAATGTAGTCGATTTTTGAAAATCGCCTTTCGTGAGACTATTTATGAATGCCAATGCTGCCTTTTGCTGCTCTTCTGACATAGTTCCTCTCAATGCAGTTTGCTTCGCACCGCCGCTGCCAGTAGAGGTCACTGCCAACACCACGGCCGCAACCATGGCCGAGAGTATAGTGGTGTCAAAATTTCTTCCGTTCTTTAACATGCAAGCCCTGGGCCTTATCGTGCGCCTTGCCGCCAGACACGACCCTAATGATACTAGAAGGCGAGGAAAAAGCCCCGACCCAATACAGGCCGAGGCTTTCAGGAGATTATTCAGGAACAATCAATAAATGGTTCCGAATGGACACACGTCGGGCCACAAAATTTGACTAATTTGAGAGGTCAAGCAATTTAGCTTTCATCGCCTGAAACTCTTCTTCGCTAATCACGCCACTTTTGCGAAGCTTACCGAGACGTTCCAATTCGCTTATCACATCACCCTCACCTGTAGCAGATGATTTGGCATAGCTGCGCTCTGCAGTATTCATTTTATCTAGCAATACATTGCCGACTCGCTTGCCGATTTTGGTGCCCACCAGGCCGCCCAATAAGGCTCCAGCGAATGTGCCCACAACAGGAATAGGAAGCAATACCGTCCCAATCTGGGCCCCGGCAAGTATCCCGGCTCCTGCGCCGGCCATTCTGGCGGTTTGGTCGTTCTCGGAGGCGCTGTCTTCTGAATTTGTCATTGCTTTTCCCTACTTGCTTGGCTACTTAGCTATTCAAACAGGGTGCCGAATGCGATTGGTCATGAGCAACACAGTTTCAAAAGCGTATGTCTGCCTCGCGCGTTCACAGTAATCCAAACTATAGCGGCAATGAATAAAGCTCCTATTTTCACAGAATAAGTGGTAGTATACTACTCGTTAATTGAAAACTACCCATATAGCGACTAGTATTTTACGCATTAGTTGACAGGACAAAAATGCTTCATTTTGGTTTAGCCACAACTGACGAAGTCGCCTCTGAACTGGCATCAAGACTGCGCGCACATCGGCTCGCACAAAACCTTGTGCAAACTGAACTGGCTGCGCGTGCGGGAATTTCACGAAAAACCCTGACTACTTTAGAGCAATCGGGGAAAGTTTCGCTCGATGTATTTTTGCGTATAGTCTCAGCACTTGGGCTTACTGAGTCTATGTCGACATTGTTTGAGCTCAAGCATAAATCTATACGAGAAATGGAGCTGGCTGATCAACGGCGCCAGCGAGCATCGCGAAAACATACATGAAAAAGTTGAATGTCATTTATGCAGGTTGGGGAGAGCGATTTACGTTGGGCGTCTTAGCCGACAACGACACAGACATTTTATTTGAGTACACTCCCGAGGCACTCAAGCGCGGGTTGGAAGTTTCACCGTTTAAAATGCCGCTGAGCAGCCAAACCTATAGCGACCTTCCTGACTATCAGCTTCGACTGCCGGGGCTGATAAGCGATGCCTTGCCGGATGGCTGGGGAATGTTCTTGATGGACAGACTCTTCCGCAAACAAGGCCGGAATCTATCTCAAGTTTCTCCTCTTGATCGATTAGCGTACATCGGCGAGAACGCGATGGGAGCGCTCGCATTTGAGCCGGCGGATGTAAATGTTTTGCCACCGGAACATCCGCAGCTACTTGAACTCGCAGCAGACATTGGTCATGTATTTGACGATGATGAAAGCGAAACGATGCTTCGAACACTCGCATTAATGGGAGGTTCACCGCATGGTGCCAGACCCAAAGTATTAGTCAATTTCGACAAGAGTGCGAATCTTATTTCCAGGTCAGAGCCTGGGCGCGGAATTCCTATGCTGGTGAAGTTTCCTGCACAGAATGAACACAAGGAAGTTTGTGCGATCGAGGCCATGTACGGTAGGCTCGCACAGGCATGCGCTATTCGAGTTCCCTCTATACACTTTTTCGATCTAGGCAAACAAATGTCTGCCTTTGGCATCGAACGCTTCGATCGCATCGAAAAAATACGTGTGCCCATGCACACCGCATCTGGTGCAGCACACGTGAATTTCCGAGTTCCGCAACTCGACTACATATCACTTTTGAGGCTAACCAAGTTCATGACTAACGACATACGCGAAGTGCTGCACGCCTTCGATAGATGTGTCTTCAATGTAGTGTTCAACAACCGCGACGATCACGCAAAAAACTTTTCATTCCTGATGGACAAAAACGGTCACTGGAAGTTTTCGCCAGCCTACGATCTCACATACAATTCTGGGCCAAACGGCGAACACCAGATGGACATTTGCGGCGAAGCACGCATACCTGGGCGCCGACAACTGCTGGAACTGGCAGCAAAAACAGGAATCAAGCAAAGCGCAGCAGCGGAGTCAATAGATAGAATTGCAATAGTGTCGGAATCTTTCCGCGAATTCGTCGGCGAGCTGCCCATCCGCGAGAAAACATTGAAGTTGATCGAAAAAACTGTTGCGACTAATCGCGAGCGGCTAGTTCGAACACTCTGATGCAACGTACCGTGAATCTAAGGGTCCGATGGCGCTTATGGATCCAGCATAGCCGCGAAGTGCGTCGCGATTGTTGCACACGTTGCGCGGATCCGGCTCAAGCACCCTTATTTAAGCCGTTAACAATATTTACTGTACAGCGAATATAGGCGATCCGACGAATATGTTTGTAAAACATCTATATTTACTGTACAGTAAATATAGACATTGAGGCGAATATATTGGAAGGTCGACAGTACGAGCAGCAGCTTATTGATGAGTTCCTCAAAAGCCTTGAGGCACTTCCAGAAGTAAGTGCGCGATTGGAAGCAAAGCAACCTCTACCAGCTGATGCAAAGATCAACTTAAAGGTAGCAGGCCAAGAAGTAACATTGCTTGTGGAAGCAAAGAAAGTTGGCTACCCGCGAGATGTGCAGCAAGCGATCTGGCAACTCCGTCGAGCGGAGGAGGCGCAGCCTTCGCGCAAAAGAATCGCTCTTGTCATGATTGCGGAATACCTTTCTCCCGGCGCGAAGGCGCAATTGCAAGCAGAGCATATTGGATATTTTGAAAGCGGCGGCAGCTTGTATCTGCCGGCACCGGGCGCATACTGTTATATAGAGAGACCGGCAGCAAAGCCGTTTGAAAGGGCCGTTCGATCTCTGTTTTCTGGACGGCGGGCTCAAGTAATCCACGCGATTCTTGTCCATCATGAGCGTTGGTTTGGGGTTCATGAGTTGGCAGAAGTAGCCATGGTGTCACCAGCCACGGTATCAGAAGTGTTTTCAGAGTTGGAGCGGCAAGACTGGGTATCCATGCAAGGAAAGGGACCAAGAAAGGAGCGACAACTATCCCAACCTAGCGCATTGCTCGACGCATGGGCAAAAGAAGTGAGGGAGCGTCCATCACCATCCACGGATCGCTACTACGTTCCAGGAATAAAAGCTGATGGCTTGATGCAACGAGTCGGCGAACAATTTGGCAAAAGCAACCTCGACTACGCAGTCAGTTACGAATACGCAGCACAGCGCTATGCGCCCTTTCTGTCCAGTATTTCACAGGTGCGTCTAAGGATAATCAAATCCTCCGAATCGAAAGCTGCGATTTCTGACTTAGGGGCGCGATCCGTACTGGAAGGTTCCAACCTCGGAATCATCGAAACCGCTGCCCATAGCGAATTGCTATTTCGAAAAGAAATAGACAATGTGTGGCTAGCAAGTCCTGTCCAAGTGTATCTAGATCTCATGCACGGGGAGGGACGTTCTAAGGAGATGGCAGAACATCTCCGAACCGAGAGGATTGGTTTTTAATGCCGAAACCAAAGACTTTCGACGGGTACGATGAAGGATACACGCTCGACTGCGAGCGTGTTCTCGTTACGCTGTTGCGAGGATTAGGTCCATGGAAGGATTCGGTTTTTCTAATCGGTGGATTGACGCCAAGATATTTAGTTGATGCCAGCGGCGAGGGTGTGCCACCACATGCTGGCACTCAGGACGTAGACATTGTAATCGACTTGAAGATTCTCGCTGATACCGAAGCCTATCAAACGCTTGAAAAGAATCTGAAAAAGATGGGTTTCGAACGCGCTGAGAATGAAGCTGGAAAAAAACTCTCTTGGCGGTGGAAAACGAAAACTGAAGACGATGTCACAGTGATACTTGAGCTTATATCTGAATCAGAGGAGTTGGGTGGCGGCAAAGTACACGCATTGCCGACTGAAAGAACAATTTCTGCACTGAATGTTCCACACGCATCGATGGTTTTTGATCTGCATGAGACCAGAGAGATTCAGGCTGAACTCCTGGGTGGCAACGGCGTGGCGAGTGAAATCGTTAAATTCGCAAATCTGGTCGCCTTTACTTGTTTGAAAGCGTTCGCTTTCGATCAGCGGAATGAGCGTAAGGATGCGCATGACTTGATTTATTGCATTGAATACGCAGCCGGCGGAGTAGCTGCCGCAAAGGAACAGCTTCGAAAGGAACTAGATGGCAAACACCGAGAGACAATTCTCTCCGCCTTGGATATACTGCGAAAAAGATTTGCAAGCAATGAAAAGGTAGAAGGCTATCAAAAGGACGGTCCAGTCGCAGTCGCCAAGTTTGAGCTGGGCGAGAGCAATGAAGAAGCGCTAAGAGAGTCGAGGACTTTGCGACAACGAGACGTGAGTCATCTAATTGAACAGCTGCTGGAAATCTTGAAGTGAGCAGGTACAGTACTGAGACGACCTCAAAACGCGAATGCTCGAAAGCCTGAGCCTGTTACGATTTGAAGCCTGTTCTAAATAAAAATGGTGGAGGCGGCGAGAATTGCACTCGCGTCCAAAATCATCGAGAAATAAGTATCTACAAGCTTAGTCTGCTATTTCCCCAGTTACCTTGCGGCCCGCTGAGATTGGCACAAACAGCCAACCGGGATCGCGATTATGTCTTAACTGAAACTAGCAATCGCTAACTTTGTTTCAGTGCAACCACCGTGTCTTACCCTAAAGCGACGGGTAGTCAAGTCGCTTTCGAGTCCTAGAAGCCTAAGTTAAGTTAGGCAACCGCAGCGAGGCTGCGGCTAGGGAATTTGATGACATTATTTGCATCTGTGTTTTGCTTACTTGTTAACGAAGGATCAAGCTCCCCGACCTGCAACTCATGACCCTATAACCCTGTCGAATCTGAACGCCCCCATGTGGGTGTTTGAACAAGACCAAGTCGATCGTGAATAAATCTTAGATAGCTAATTTTCAGGGTGCAAAGGTGCGGCGCTGCCGCCCACCAAACTCATTATAGCCCATGCTGCGATTCCCGCCATTGCCTCTTAAAACTCATTCACATCATTTTCACGCCTCGCATACTTAAATTGAAAGTGAACTTCGGTCTGCCATTACTAATTCCGACATGCCTTGAGCGTTACAAAACATGGGCGACAATCGTGTTTCAAATAGTCTGGACGCACCCGCGCCTCCAACTCAAAACGTAGAAGCGTCTTCCAATGCCCATCGCGACGCTGGCTTTAGCCACGTTGGTGATACCTCAAGCAACCAGGCCTGGTCGAACATGACCGGCAGCGGGGCGGGCGGCGGCTCAGACATTCATGCCGGCAACAGCGCCGGCATGAGTTCTGGCAACGACTCTCTCGATTTTAGCAACCACGGAGATATCTACAATCAGGCCTCCGCACACTCGCACAGCGGCATGAAATCTGATGGCGCTCAAGCAGCGAGCGGCGCAGGTCATTCGTTTGATGCCCCGCCTGTCGGCAACGCTAGCAGTAGCAACGGTGCAGACTTCGCCGGCGGCGGGCCGGATCAATCGAATCTAGGTGGTCACCCTGGTGGTATCGCTGGCGGTGATGCCCCTTCATCATCACATGAACAAGGTCTAGATAAGGGCGCAGGTATGGCGAATCAGGCTGATCAGTCAGCCACTTACCCCTTAAAAGATGGCGGGAGCCTCTCTCTGCAGTCTGACAATAAAGCGCAAGTCACCGATGCCAAAGGACAAACACAAGACTACAATTATTATTCGAACAATGATAACGGTTGGCACACAATGTACAAAGACTCCCAGAGTCCGCGTGAGATCTCTGATTCTATGCGGCAATTCAGAATTGATCCTGAATCTGACGGAAAAGCTCATGCACTGTCAGTTGGCGAGTTGACTCACTCCGGCATGCATTCATCTAAACTCAGTCCAGCAGACCGCGACTTTGTCGACAAGAATGTGCCAGAAGGATCAAAACCAATTGGTATGGGAATTCACCGTCAAGCCTGGCAGACACCAGATAATAAGGCCGTTGTTGTAGGCCCAAATGATTACCGTCAAGAAGCGCCTTTTCTATTACCTCCAGAGAAGACGGATGTATCTGGCTCAGGAAACAAAAAAGCTGAAACCTTCCCCTTAGGCGAAAATAGAAGCATCTCTAAAGACGACGTAGACAAATTTGTTAAAGACTGGCACGACAAAGGCTGGGAAATGCGCGACAACAAAATTTCCAACTTTGCCAAAACCAGTGACGGCAAAATGTGGCGTGTCGATCCAGACGATATTTTCAATTGGAACGAAAAATAGTGCGGCGCCATCGGAAGCCGCCAATAGCATCCTGTTAGGCTTTTTGCAGCACCAGGCCGACCCATTGGCCCACGGTTTCAGATTGAATAATGCGCAAGGGGTGGCCCACCAGTGCCTTTTCCAGTAGCGGCAGGCGCTCAGCTAAAATTCCGGCACAGAGCACTACCGCTTCAGAGTTAAGCAGCGCGCTGTAATCAGGCAGCAGAGCCACAATATCTTCGCAGGTTAAATTTGACAGCAATACGTCAAAGCGACGTCCCTTCACAGTTTCAGTGCTGCCTTCAATAAGTTCAATGCGTCCGTCTACGCCATTGAGCTCAAAGTCGCGGCGGGCATAATCGACTGCAACGGGGTCGGTGTCTACCGCAACAATCTCGCTGGTCGGCTGCAACATACAAGCGGCGATGGCTAAGATACCACTGCCGGTGCCCACGTCTAAGACTTTTCCTTTGGGTGGAAAAGATTCCATCGCTCGCAGACAAAATTGAGTGGTGGCATGCAAACCGGTGCCGAAAGCCATACCGGGATCAATAAATATTTTCAATCGTCCGGCTGAAAGATCGGGATCAATAGGTGGAAGTTTGGGATCAATTGCTTTATCGAGATCGTGATACCACGATGGGCAAATCAAAAACTTTGTGCCCACGCGAAACGGTTCGAAGCCTTCCTTCCACTTAGCCAACCAGTCTTCTTCAGGAACATCTTTGCGTTTGAGTGTCTTCAAACTTTCGCCCAGACCGTACTCTTCCAGCGAACTTTTGATTTTGTCCCAGGTTTCATCAGACATATGGGGGCTATCAAAGGTAGCTTTGATTCTCACCAGCGAGCCATTCAACATATCAACTTCGCAACCCTGCGCACCACATTGCATGAGCAGCCATGAGGCCAAATCTTCTTGATCGCTGTGGGCTTCAATAACTACGGCCGCCCAGGATCTTGCTGCAGTCTCTAAGGGAGAATTTTCTTTCATTGATTGACTGGCCTCTCACTAGTTTCAGTTTTTAGTTGTCCGGCTTTCCAGCGCAGGTAGTCGGCGTTGCGACCAGGAGGTGCTGTAACTTCATACTCACGACTAGTTTCATTTAAATTGGCATCGAGCGCGACGCGGCGATCAAAGACAAAGCATTCTCCATTAAAGTGAGTGTCGCCTACTTCTTCGAAATAACGCAAAATGCCGCCATCTAACTGAAATACATTCTTCAAGCCGATTTCAGGTTCTTGCAAGAACAGTGCCGCCTTCTCACAGCGAATGCCACCAGTGCAAAACGAAACCACTGTTTTATCTTGCCACTTTGCGCGGGCATCATCGGCGGTGCCGCGAAACGCTTGCGGAAACTGGCTAAATTTATCGATGCCATAGCTGACTGCGCCATCGAAAGTACCTATTTGTACTTCATAATCATTGCGGGTATCAAGTAAAACAATTTCACGACCATTATCATCGTGACCTTGATCAAGCCACTTTTTCAAGGTCAACGGCTCTACCGCAGGGGCGCGAGTGTCGGCGTCGGCACCAACTGGATAGACCAGCGGATGCTTCATGGTGATAATTTCTTCTTTGATGCGCACCACTATGCGCCTGAAAGGCTGATGATCAGACAAACTTTCTTTAACCGGAATATTGGTAAAGCAACCACCAAACAATTCGTCGGTTCGCAAATATTCAAGAAATTTGTCCACCGGGCTGCGCTCACCGGCGACAAAGAGGTTGATACCCTCATGAGCCAGTAAGATGTTACCCATCACGCCAATTTGTTCGCAATGTGCCTTGATCAGCGGCCGCCAGCGGGCCGGGTCGGCAACGCCCACGAACTTGTACGCGGCGATATTAACAATTTCCATAGCAAACCATTATAGCGACCCCGACGGCCCAGCCTGTGCTCCTGATGGAATAATCACGAGATTTTCACACGTGGGCGACTAAATTGAGGTTACTGAAGGCAAGCAAATGCCGCAACCCCACAAAATGGCAGGAAAAATGAACGTTTCAATGCGATCCAACTATGTAGATGCCCTAGAATTGTGCCGTTTGGGTTGCAAGGCGATAAATATTGAAAAGTTTGACTCTGCCCGCCAATTCTTTTTACTGGCGGCCGAAATGGGGTCGGCTGAAGCAGTTGTGAGCCTTGAGCTGATGTACAACCAGGGTTTCTTTGCTACTCTCAATTTTGACAATTTTGATCCACGGCCGGCGCAAGTTGATTTAGAAGTCACTCACCCGCTTATGGTGCACGAAGAATTAAAATTTCTGCCAGCAATCAATTCCAGCATCTATAAGCATTAGAAATTCATTCAGACAACTGCCGGCGGTAAATAGTAAACTGCGCAAAACCATGTAGATCAATTGACAATAACAGTCAGTACAAACAGAAAGTTTTGCGCATGACCACCGACGACGAAATCAATTTTCGAGCGATACTCGAATCTATGACAGGGCTGTTTTTTGCTTTGAACAGCTCGTTTGAAATAATTGCAGTCGGCAATCAGTGTCTTAAGGTTTTTTCTTTAGACAGCTCACACCTGATTGGACATTCCATTTTTGAAATTTACGCACAAAATCAGGGCACTGAAACATTTGCCGACAGCTTGCGCATGTCTTTAAACCGCGTGCTCACAACTGCTGAAAGCCACAGTTTGCCCACTCCTTTAATTGCAGCTTTTGGTGAAGCTGCTGGAAAAATTCGCCGCATTGAAAACAGACCAGTTTTCAATGCCGATAAAAAAGTGTCTTCAATCATCCACAACCTTGAACTTGAAGCTACTCATGGTCAAAACCATTCCTCTCCAATTGACGAAGATGGGCGACTGCGCGCCATTCTTGACCGTGCCTACAATAGTTTTATCGCCATTGACAATGACGGCATTATTACTGACTGGAACTACCAGGCTGAAGTCACTTTCGGCTGGACGAGAGAAGAAATCATCGGCAAGTCACTGGCCGAGACGATTATCCCGCTGGAATATAGAGAAGCACACAAGCGCGGAATGGCTCATTACAAAGTCAGCGGAGAAGGCCCTGTTCTCAACCGACGCATCGAAATACAAAGCTTGCGGCGCGACGGCTCAACTTTCCCCATTGAGTTAGGTATTTTTCCTGTGCATATAGGAAGCAAATATAGTTTTTGCGCATTCATCGCCGACATCAGCGAGCGCAAAACCATACTGAAGAAGCTCGAAGAGCAAAGTTTTGAGTTGGCGCGGTCAAACAGCGAATTGCAA
>CASBPX010000244.1 GCA_949127735.1 Candidatus Obscuribacterales bacterium
AACTCGACTGGTGTCAATGAGATAACTTCTTCGTCTAGTGTGGCTTTACGTGCTAGCAGATCAATCAAAAGCGGACCCACTTTAATTTCTGTTTTTACACTTAACTCGACTGGTCGCGCACGTCTTAGCACGGCACGCAAGCGCGCAAGCAGTTCTCTTGGTGAAAATGTTTTCGGCAAATAATCATCGGCACCAATTTCAAGACCGACGATGCGGTCTGTTTCATCACCGAGGGCGGTGAGCATCAGCACAGGAATTTCGCTCAGTTCGCGCAATTTGCGCAAAACGGCGTAACCGTCCATGCCAGGTAGCATGACGTCTAAAATAATGGCATCGAAATTTTTCCCATCACCCGTTTGCGCTGCCTGCAGGCCCGCCACACCATCGTGAACCGAGGTGACCAGGTAGCCGTAACGACTTAAGTAATCAGTGATCAGACGACAATATTTGATATCGTCGTCAATGATTAACAGGCGCGTACCTGCGCCTGTTTGTAAATCGTTCGCTGTACTGCCGGGATTACTCACAACCGTTCCTTTGGTAATATCAATGGTAAACCATCGGTATTAAGGCGCCTTTACAAATGCTTTAAGAAGTAAGGTTTTTCCTCATCAATGCTTAACTGCCTTAGGCTTTGATAGAAGGGTTAGCGTTGGCTTTGAGCGGGGCAGGCCCCAATCAAATAAGGAGGAAAATTATGAAAGCGTCTTACGCTTTATGCCTGATGGTTTTAGCTGGCGCCATATCTGGTGATGCTACTTTAGCCCAGTCGCCGGGAGAGGACCGCAACAAAGTGGAGGCTCAAGTCGGGGCACCACCGATGATGCACGGTGCCTATGGTCCTGGTGGCTTCGGTGGCCCCGGACCCGGTGGACGAGGTGGTCCTGGTGGTCCTATTGGGCCCGACATGGCTTTCATGAAGAGCCTTCAGCTTACCGACGCTCAGCGTGAGCAATTGCACGCGATTCGTGAGCAAGTGCATCTTGCTGGGGCCTCCCGCCATGTGGAAATTATGAAATTGCAGCATCAACTAATGGAAGGTGTTTCCAGCGGCAGTCTGGGAAAAAGCCAGGTACTGGAGCTGCAATCGCAAATAAATGTTTTGGAGAGTGCCGGTCGCAATGAACATGTTGCTTCAATGGTAGACAGCAATAATGTGTTTACTCCTGAACAGCGCAAATTGATGCGCAAGCACATGCTCGAACACGAGCCGATCATGCCCGGTGGTCCCCCAATGGGTGGTCCGCCAATGGATAGTCTATAAACCTTTAGCAGAATAGCTGTTAGACGATTGAATACTTCTCGTGTCCACTGCTTCAAAGGCAGCTCCAGTTACCCGCTTGAACTCATTGAGCCTGTCGTTGTTCCAGCGCTCATCAGGAGTACCGCTCAAAAACCAATTACTGCCGTTGTCGGCAAGAATCATTCCGTATTTCTTCAGTGTTCGAAGAATTACCTGGTTCTCTGGACTGTAGTTTTCAATTGAAAAGTCTTTCCTGAGTCGGAAACGTTGTCCCATTGGCGGCAGATCAGTGCTCGTTTTATTGGAAGCGGCATGGGTGGCCGGCCAAACATAAACATTGCGAGTATTTTGAACTGTAAACCTGATGGCGTGGCCCAGGTCGCCGCTTGTCTTGACTGCGTCCATAAGCTCATCACATTGCACCAGCCCTGGTGCAATAGGAAGCCCCGCAGCATCCGCAGAAGTCCACCCGTCAGGTCGAGTGTCGTTCTTAGTCAAATCGAAAATGGCGCCGGAGCCAGCTTCGAAACTTTTTCCACTAGGTCTGACGTCGAACATCTCATAGAGCATTTTCTTGGCGGGATCGAGAACGATTGCATGGCGATCGCTTCCACCTTCGATTTTCAAGTTTGCCGGAATCGGATATGGTCCTTTGTCACTCTCATCGGAATAATCAAATTGTGGCTGAACCCATTTTACTAACGCCTTTCCATCAAGCACTGTCATTGGAATACCAATGGGAGAGCCGCCATAAGTGCCTGAACCAAAATCAAGATGCATGCCTTTATCGGCACCGATGGAACGAATGTAATTGGCAGAGTGAGAATCGACTGGCAGGCCATCGATTGGAACCTTCCAGACGTTGTTGCCAGGCATTAGTGATGTCACTGACGACCTGGTTTGCAATCTTTCGGCCTGCAATGATGAAGATGGTGTGCACGTACTAAATAGCGACAACGTGATCGCTAAAGACAGTGACACCGGCTTCACTTGGTTGGGGGCTTCTTAAAGCTGTAATCCAAAAGCTGCGACTCCGAGTCCATCGTCGCTGATGTTGCCGCGGACTTGACCAAGCCGATGTAGTTTGCATACCAATAGCTCATGTTAATTGGCTGCCCGCCCTGAGTTCCGGTGACAGTCACCTTCATTGCCTGAAACTTTCCTGCGGGCGTAATTACTTCTTCCGGTCCAGAAACTGTAGACATGTTATCGATCTCGATGCCCATGTTCCCTTTGCCCTTCCAGGGCCAGGTCTCATCTTTCGTGGGCGGGTTCGTTAACAGTACACGTTCAGGAGAGAACTGAACTTTCATTTTTTCGTCGTCACTGTATTGTTCTTTGTGCCAGACAACTTTTCCTTTCGCCTTCATATACCATTCGTGGATAGTTTTCATAGAAGGGCTAGTGGTATCAACCTGCCATAGGGTTGTTTCATCGGGCTGTTTCTCAGCGTTAATAACTTGCATTTTGAAATCGTCAGGTTTCTTTTCCATAGGCTTGCCGTTCACGTTGCATTTAACGTACGTGTGTTTCCACCACCATTCAATCGGCTTGCCTTCGGCATCTTTGATGCGCAAGGGGAAGTAATCTGGCGGCGGCGGTACTTTTTTAGTGACAACAGGCTTTGCTGCATCGGCACTGACTATAGTTATTGAAGATAGTGCTATTGCCGAAATTAGGATTCTTTTGATCATAATTTTGCCACCTGAGGTTGAGAGCAATTAGTGAATTAGTGAAAGCGAAGTCATTCTACATTGTTTGCTAAAATTGGCGAGCTCCATCTGCAATGAACCCCGTAACTCTATGTCATTGACCAAACAAGACAAAGCGGCCCTCCGCGCCACGATATTTCGCCATTTAGACGGCATAGCGACGGCGCCCACTGCCTATACCTTGCTTGAAAAGGGTGTCTTACAGCACTTGCTCGAAAACAAAACGGCAGATGTCAGTGAATTGGCCTCTAGATTCAAGGCCAATGAGGGCTACCTCAACGTCGCTTTGCGCATTCTGTCTTCACAAGGCTGGCTCGATGCCTCGGTGGACAATGTCAACAATAAGATCACTTACAGTGTCAATGCCAAGAGTGCCGTTGCCTTCGAATATTGCCGGCTTTACAAAGATGTAGTGACGCTGCTTCGCCTTTCTGGCCAGTTTCATAGACGCAAATTCGAAAGAGCTCCCTTTTCCGTGTTGGAGAGTATTTTCAAAAAATACAGAGAGAATTTTGGCATTGAATTTTCAAGCGACCCTGACACCAGGTGCATTCAAGAACAAGTGTTGATGCATATTGAAGGCATTGCCATCGGTCCAACTATAGTCTCGCTTGGCATGGGTGGAATGTTTCACAAATACTTCATGGAAGCGTCATTTAAGGCGGAAGAATTTCATGAAGACGCAGAGAGTTTCGGCAAAATTCTCGATTTCTTTGCCTTTCTAGGCTGGTTTGAAAAGAAGGCCGAGACATATAGATTTACCGAAAAGGGCTTATTTTTTGCCCGCAGGGCGAGCGCCTACGGTGTGACAGTTTCTTACATTCCTACTTTCCGCAATCTTGAAGAACTCGTATTCGGCAATGCCGAAATTTTGACCAACACCAAACCCGAACTGCCCGAGCTGCACGTAGACCGAGAAATGAACGTCTGGGGAAGTGGCGGGGCGCACATGAGTTATTTTAAAAAGATAGACGAAATAATCATCGAGCTTTTCAACGGTCCTCTCGACGAGCAGCCAAAGGGCATTGTCGACATCGGCTGTGGCAATGGCGCATTTTTGCAGCATATTTTTGAAGTCATCTCTCAGCGCACGCTGCGAGGGAAGGTTCTGGAAGATTACCCCTTGCTACTGGTAGGTGTCGACTACAATGAAGTCGCGCTTCGCGTCACTCGTGCCAACCTTTCCACGGCCGATATCTGGGCCAAAGTAACGTGGGGCGACATCGGGCGGCCCGATCTACTGGCCCGTGACCTTAAGGACAACTATGGTATTGCTCTGGAAGATCTGCTCAATGTGCGTACCTTCCTTGATCACAACCGCCCCTGGGAGCAGCCTGCGCAGCCGCTGGAAGGTCGTATCAGTCAGTCTACCGGAGCCTTCTGCTTTCGGGGCAAGAGATTGAACAATAACGAAGTAGAAGCCGGCTTGTTAGAGCATTTCCGCCGCTGGGAGCCCTTTGTGCGCCGCTTTGGTCTTCTGGTCATTGAACTGCATACTGTGTCACCCGAGCTTGCTTCCGCAAATATTGGTCTTACATCAGCCACCGCATATGATGCCACACACGGGTACTCTGATCAGTACATTCTTGAGGTGCACGTTTTCAATCAAATCGCTGCCGAGGCAGGGTTACACCCAGATCCGGCGCACTTCTGCACATTTCCTCAATCAAATTTGGCCACGGTAAGCATCAATTTGTTGAAGGGTAAGTAAGGCAAGGGTAAGTTTTTAACTTTTAAAGTGTGAAACCATCAAACGCTTTTTGAACGATTACTTGAAGTATTTCAGCTTCTGTATCAGTTAGTTTGGCAAACTCTTCACGTCTTCTTTTAATGGGCAGCTTCCAATTATTTTGACGCATAAACATGATGAAATCTTCGGCCATACGATTGGGCATTTCTACTGAATGCATAATATGCGTCATGGCTTGATCGTGACGCTTGAGGTAGTCGATTTCATGAGGCACGTCGTTCTCCAAAGCCTCCTCCACGCACCGGTAAAGAAATTCTGCTGCCTCTGTGCAATCAAAGTATCTGTATAGATCGGCGGTGTCGTTTCGCACTTCCACATTGCCGCGCATAGTCGGAACCCACTGTATGAAATTCATCAGTGGGGAAGAATGGGATTGCAAGATATTTCTATACTGTCCAATCCATTTGAGCATCACTGACGCGCGACAATTTGAATTGCCGCTCGCATTGAATCATCAAAAATCGTACTTTGCGTGAAGTTTTGCCTCATTTAGAATCGAACCATTACATCTTCCACAAAAGTGGACTAGAAAA
>CASBPX010000245.1 GCA_949127735.1 Candidatus Obscuribacterales bacterium
AAATAAAGGGTAGGGCCCTACTCGCTTGCGGTTACTCTGCAGAGGGAAGGCTGCGGACCAAGAAATTGACCATCTAACATTGTAATTACGCTGTAATTACAATGTTAGATGGCTGATTTTCGAAAAAAACATGTGCTCTTAGTCGAGGGCCGAAGTATGCAAGACCCTACTCGATAATCACGGTTTCAGTTTGTCCTCGCCCGAATGTTTCACTCATATACATTTCTTCCACCTTGGTGGGCGGCACTGAAAATCGCCCCGGAGTAGTGGCGCGAATTGTATAAGTGTAATCGTAAGATCCAGAATTGAGCAACGAGGCAAAGGCTTCGGCCTGATGGTCACGGAGATTGTCGTGCTCATACCACTGGCCGTACCACCACATCGGTATACCACCAAATTCACGTCTTTCCTCATCTTCCATTGGCCATACTTGCCCCGGATTATCATTGCGAGTGCCGAGCAAAGCTGAATTAACGGGCTCGGCGCCTGCCGGAATCGGATCAGCCAGGGCTACGTGATATCTGACTCCGGGTGATTCGAAGTGCACTTTCACCTTCACTGTTGAACCAGATTTGAAGTGCCAGATGCCGTTATTATCTTTCTGCACATCGTCTTTTGCATCAACAGACGAATAATTGCGGCTTACGGTAAAGCCTTGCTCAAGGGGTTTGAGGTTCAAGTTCTTCGGCACATAGTTAAGCGCCAGTCTGTAATACAAACGGCCAGTTCCTTCTTTATTGATCAAGATTTCATCGGCTTGATTTTTCAACAAATAACTCATCGGAATCTGTGTCAATTTGCTATCAACAGTGCGTCCTTCAAATTTATGATTGGCCACAAGCGTATTGCCCAACCAGGTTTGAACAACAAAATCGGGCGTTTGATTTTCGTAGATTTTGAAGTAGCGATCGAGCGCTTGCAATATATAACCATTTTCTTGAGTGCCTTCCCAGACGCCATTTTTGCGATGAGCAAGCAGTCCTTTCACGAATTTGGGAATCAAGTCACTTTTCGGTTGGTCGTCCATTAACGCTTCAAGAACAGCAGCATCTGTGCGGCGCGGGCTGGCGAAAATACAGTAATTCCAATCGCAGCCATAACCGTTATCATTGGCTGAGGCAGTAGAGGCAGTCTCTTTAATTTGACTCTCAATTAAGTCACGCAACAATTTTGCATCGCTACTGTAATTTTGATTTTTATCAAGAATCACTAGAAGCCATGCTGCCATTTCAATAGAGACATAATCTTTCAACTGGTCCACCGCTAGATTTTTAACGTCCACAGGCTTTGATTTACGCTTTTCTTTTATGGTTAAAAGCCGGTCGAGCAGCCGTTTAGCGGCAGCAGAATCATCATCTTTTTGCAGATGCCTGACATTTAACGCCCGCGCAATAACCGCGACTTTTAGTGATTCAGAATAATCGGCAGGAATAAATCGCTCGATATTTTTCAAATGATTGAGAGCAGAATTTAGAGTATTCTCTTTGACAACATACTTTTTCTCTTTCGCCAGACCGAGTGCTCTGGTCACTTGAATCGACACGTAAGGCCACAATTTAGCCTCGTTTGCCACCCACAATCCAAAACCACCGTTAGCTGTCTGTCGTTTCTCAAGCAAGCTAATATCGTTTTGAATCAGGCTGTGATACTTCGCTTTCTCATCGCCCTTGAGGATACCGAAAGCGGTGAGCGAATCTTCGAGAGAGAGCATTGCCAGAACACGAGATGACAGTTGCTCAGAACATGCATATTGATAATCACGCAGGAATATATAGGCGTCAGTCAAAGATTGTACGGCCGTGCTGCTGGTCTCAACAGTGAGACCACCAAGCTTTTCATACACCTCATGCGGTGCCTCAAGCTTTTGCAACGCTACGCCCTTATCGACTACGCCGTAAGCGGCGAAGCTTTCAGAGCTGGCAGGAACCAGCACGGGAAAATTGAATTCAGCAGCGTCGCTTAACTGGCCAGAGACAGCGGCACATTGAAATTGCGCCTGGCCTTGCCCATTAGCTACAGTCTCAAATCTCACTTCAACTCTGTCGTTTGCCGGCACAGTTACAAGTTTGCCGGCTTCAATAATTTGTGCATTCTCAGCACGAATGGCAACTTCGGTTTGTAATTCGTGGTCAGTTTGATTTTGAATTACGACAGGTAGTTCGCAGCGGTCACTTAGTTGCATAAAACGAGGCGGTGAAGGCTTCACCATCATCGGCATTTGTGCCGTCAAAACTGATTCGCAAGAGCCAAACAAATTGTTGTTTCCAACGGCCACAGCCATAACCCGATAGCGCGTGACATTGTCTGGAAGTTTAAAGACGACTTGCGCCTTGCCACTTTCATCTGTAGTCAGCACCGGCTTGAATATAGCCAGAGCAGAAAAATTCTGACGCAGCATCATTTCAGGAACTGGGCCTTTGGCAGCTTTGCCGGCGCTGACCGAATCATCAAATTCGCCGACTTCGTTTGATTGACCAAAGCGAGGATCGACCTGCGCTCCTACTAGCCCCCCAGGCAGCGGAGCCGGCATCGCAGACGGCGGAGGCAGCGCACTCAAATCACTTTTAGGGGCGCCTTTTGCCGCCACTCCACCTGAGTAGTTGCTAGGGGCAAATTTAAAACGTCTTTGGGCTTTATACTGCTCCGCAGCTGAATCTCGAAATCGGTCACTGCTCTTTCTGCTTTGATCTTGCACGTCAACCGCATCAGGCACCACAGAATTAGAGCGTGAATGACTTTCCGACATCTCCGGTAGATCATTGGGATAGAAGAAATCAATGGGGTCTTGCCACTTATAGCTTGTCAATGCCAACACTGATTCGTCGACTACCGCGAGAGCCACCTGGTTGTCGGCAACCGGCTTACCTGCGGCATCTTTCAGCTCAATATCGATGGTCGTCTCTTGACCTGGAGCCACCATGCTCTGCGTCGGCTTGACGATTAAATTCAATCTTCGAGCATTGGGTGGCACAGAGAGATCCAGATTGGCGGAACCAAATGCGGTGCTCGACCCTGCCAGCGAAACTTCGACACGCACGATCGGATAGTGGTCGTGTGTAATCGGTATCTTAATGGTGCTTTGAGTGTCAGCCATTACAAGTGGAGAACTGGATATGTTTTTATTTCTAGTAACAATGACTAAACCGCGGGCAGGTTTAAATGGACTCTTAACTGCAATCTCGGCAACGTCGCCCGGCTGATACTCTTTTTTGTCAGCGGTGAGTTCGATTGACTGAGCACTAGCTAATTTGGTCGTCTTTTTTTCAGGCATGGAAATGCTTTCACTTTCCACGCAGGCGTTGGCTCTGCCCTTACTATCTTTGACTCTGGCTATGCACACAAATGATTTGGTAGTTGGTGCCAGTTGAAACTGAAATTTTGCCGGCGTGTCTTCCATGGTCAGAGTGTTGGTCTTAACCGACTCTTTGTCATCGGTGTCAAGTTCTTTAATTTCCAAATCGACTTTGGCACCAGTTTTTATTTTTCCGTCAAGATCGCAAGCTACCACTTGAATCTTAACGAGCTCATTTAGATGATAAACTGACTTTTCCTTCTTAATTCCTACATACAGGTCTGCGGGGTGAACGACTAAATTTGTGCTGTCAGTCCAACTTTGCCGATTTACATCAACTACGGTGGCCTGGCATAAAAAATTCATGGCAACAGGAGGTGCAGAGATCAATTTCACCTGCATAGAATCTTTGCCGGAAGAATCTGTCATTCCTTTAAGAGTCTTTTGGCCAAAGTTGCGCCACACACGCCCGGGAGGAGACATCTCGCTTTGCTTACACTGACTCTCTTGTGACCATTGATAATAATTGAACTCACGAATGAAGCTAAACTCTGGCCAGCCGGGAGGGTTAAAGCCCGCCTCCGATGGTGTCACCGACCAATCAACAGTCGACGAAGCAAGCGGCCCGCCCACAAGATATTGTGCGCTCGCGGTGAGATCAGCGCTGTCACCAACAAACAAAGTACTTTTCTGTTGTGACGTAAGCTTCATTTCAAACTCAGGCTTGCGAAAATCTTGAATTGTAATCGGCAGTGAGTAATCTGATGTCCAGCTGCTTTCCGCATTCTTTTGTTGAACAAACTGCCCTGGCGCCATTTGTATCTGAGCCTGCCCCAGCTGCAATTTCTCTGGCAATTTAACTTCGTAATTAAAACCGCCACGCTTATCTATATCTGTAACACCTGAAAGAATTTCCGAACCGGTGCTGTCGAAAAGTTTATAGCTGATTTTATTATTTGCCGGCAAGCTCAAATTGATACCGCCAGCAGCGCTGTAAGACAAGTGGCGAAGCCAACCCTTGACAGATACGGTTTCACCTGGCTTATATAGATTTCGATCAGAAACTGAATACCATTTCGGCGTGGCGTTCAATTCATTTACTGTCCAACTGCCATTTTCCGGTGCAAGAAGCGCAGTATCAGCCCCTCTTTTACCAATCAATATATCTTGAATGTCACTAGATTGCCTGGGAACGTTTGCCTTACCAGCGGCATCGGTGACCACTTTGGCGGGCTTGCCTAATAGCTGCAACTCCACACCAGGTAGCGGAGTTGCATCGCTGAGATTAGTTGCCAAAATTTCGAGTTCTTTACTATTAAAAACATCAAGACCAATATCAGTTACTTCAACCCATGATTTTGTGTAAGCAGGTTCATCTTTGTTGATCGGCAGTAAGTCTGCACGCAGCAATAAATGACCATATTTGGCCGGCAGATACTTTTTCAAGTCAACGTCCAACTGCAGGCCGCTTGCCGCGATAGGATAATTTTCTACATGTACCAATTTTCCGATGGTGTCATTTGCAGGATCATCGGCAATTTGTTGGAATTTTAAAAAATCTTTTGGGTCGACTTTACGTATTTGAATGCGAACACTTTTGGCACCTTGCGCCCAGAGCGTATATCGCGGCGCAATGCTGGAAGGGTAAGCTTTAAAACGACTGTCATTTCTGAGCGACTTTTCTAATTGTCCGGTTTGGACATCAACCAAACAATCTTGTTCGAGTTTTTGACCATAAAAATCAGTCAGGTCTTTTCCAACTCGAATTTGATAACGAGTCATGGGTTTGATATTGCCCTGCAACATTAGCTGATTCCCTGAAACTGACTTAGTTAACAGATCTATTGGTGGGCTAACGCCGACGAGCGATTTTAGAGCGGCATTTTCACCTATAGGATTTGTAAAAGGCAGTTGAATATAACCATACTCGCCGGCTGTCACTTGGGGCGACTCTTTGCTTAATTTGAACGGTCCGTGTATTTTGATGGTGCGATTATCAGCGACTTGACTTAAAAGCGGCCCCTCGGCAGACGGCAATAACTGCTCGAAAACAACATTGACCTGCGAACCTTTAACGAATGGTGTCACTGATTCAAATGCAATCCAATATTTGATGTCAGAAGTAGGAATGCTTGCCTTAACTTCTGCTGATCGGCCAAGCAATTGTTCTTTTGAAAGTAATCGTATCGAATAGTTTTGTTTACCAGAACGCACACGTGTTTTAGCCAAGATCTGATTTGCGTTTACAGCCTGGTTAAATACGGCGAAGAAAACAGGTGTTGTACTTTGTGGATCCTGATAGTTATCAGGCCTAAAACTCACAACCTTCACTGCCGGAGTAGTGATCGTCCAGCTTCTCGCTTTCTCCATTTTGTTGCCGCTCAACGATGTGGCCGACGTCGGAACAGTTACTACATACTTAGTGGCCTTAGGAAACCGACCACCTTCAGGATTGAATAAAAGTGTTTGAGTACCGGCCCATTTCCATGCGCCTTTAGGCTGTGGAGTGAGCGTGACAAAGCTTGACGGCTCGGCGTCTGCAACTTGAGACATAGCTTTAAGCGGCTGTGAAAAAGTGATTGCCAGTTGATCTAGATTATCGACATTGCCGTTATGACTAATGCGTGACACCATAAGCGGTGCGCCATTACTTTTTGCTTGTGGCTTAACTGAAGGCTTAGCTTGAGCATCAATTTTGGGTGGAAATGTCTCAATGATCTGATTACCTGGAATCGGAGGTTTTACCAACGAATCTTCAGGCAAAATCAGTTTTTGCTCTACCGGAGCAACGAGCGGTTTTAGTTTGCTGAATATTGCCTGCACCCGCTCGTCAGAGAGCGGGCTGGTGTGAGCAACGGCAGTTGCCGCACCTTTAGCCTCCCCTGGAGTGCCAATTTCAGTCAGAGTGTACTCAAGGGCAGGAAGATCAGCAGTGATGGCGTAAGCCACAGGAAGGAAAGACGATCCGGGGCCAGACATTATAAGGAGCATTACCAGCAGCAGCGCAAGGGCCCTGGAAACCGTGGCAAAGGGCCCGCGTCGTGGAAACATAAATCCCTCGGCCAAGTGATGTGTAGGCGAATCATCTTAGGATAATTTACTGCCCTATGCCTGAGTTCGCCCAAAATGCCCCCTGGCGGTCAGAGCCATGTTGCAAGGGGAGGTCGGAGCCGGATAAATTGACCATCTAACATTGTAATTACGGCGTAATTACAATGTTAGATGGCGGATTTCCGAAAAAAACCATGCGCTCTAGCCGGAGGCTGACCTGTGCATAACTCTATATACAAATGAATATTTGGAAGGTGAGCTGGTGGCTCACGCGCTTGGCTACCGCGCTTTATATAAAGAACAGCCCTGAAGTCCATCCTTCAAATTGTCAGCAGATATGCATGATATTTTCATCGGGGGACTTCCTATCTCAATCGATCTGTCTATACTTATTACATAAGCGGTGAGCACACACCAATAAATAAGTTGAGTGCTTTGAGCCGAGGGGTTAAGTGGAAACATCAGGTCTGCGCAGACCAGAAACTGTAACGATAACCCGCTAACTGTGGATTCTGACTTGAAGCAGTAAGAAATATCGAGTCTACGCAATAGACTGTCAGCCGATAGTAATTAGACCACCGCAGATTTATCTGGGTGGTCTTTTTGTTTGTCTCGCTAAATCAATTTCGCAGCGGCTAGCGTCTCCAGCCATACACGCCTGATTTCGCTGGCACCTGTATAACTTGGCTCAATTGGGCTCGGTTTCCAAAACCAAAATTGATCGGCCGCAGCCGCTTCGGCTCCGTGACCTCGAAAATGAGCGCGAACATCAGCAAACAACGCATCATGTTTTTGCGCCACGAGACGAATGTGATCGTTAAAAGCGTTCAGATTTTCCACCGGCAGCTTTGCTTGATAGAGCGGACTTATGGTAGGCAGGATGCCGGTGCCATCAGTCGGATCGTAAATAGTGGTCAACAACAAGGTGCATTCAGGAAGAATTTCCCTAATTGTCGAGACTACGGCTTCATAGCGCCTTGCGATGTTTTCGCCTTCGCTAGCCAGAGCTTCTTTATCACGCGGTCCTGCTTTGCGAAAACCCGACAGCAGATCATTTCCACCTACGGTAAGCGAGATTAAGCAGTTTTTGCTTATAAGCTCTTTGAAGGCAAGTTTTTGCTTGTTGTCGATCAACTCATCGCATGTAGCACCATCTACAGCCAGATTGTTAAAGCTTATGCCAGGAAAATATGTACTCAGGTCCTTTCCTTTGAACTCAGGAAAAAGCACTGAATCATTTTCGAATAAGAGCGAAGCGGAGCCAATCTTCTCGTTTTCCGATAGTTGTTTATGTTTTGCATCTTCAGCCGGATAAAAATCGATACTCATCGAATCACCGAGCACAAAATATTTGTCGAACATTTCTATTTAACTTTCCCTATGAAGACACCATAAGCCGGCAAGGTAAACGATTTAAGATTCGCGTTACTTGAGCCTACTTCATATGAGGCTAGTAGCGGATTAGCTGATTCTGCGTCGATGCCCTTTGATTTCAAATCTAGTTGAACGACTTTGGACGCTGGTGTCATATTCAGAGCCACGACGACACTGCCTTTATTAGTTTTACGCAAATAAGAAAGGACATCTTGATTTTTTTCATCCATGGCAACGTACGTTCCATGCATTAGCGCATCTTCTGTTTTACGTAAACGAATCAACTGTTTGTAGAAATTGAGCACCGAGTTTTTGTCAGACGATTCAACGACAACGTTGACCTGTTTGTAATTTGGCGAGACCGGCAGCCACGGCTTAGCGGTGCTAAACCCGGCATTAACGTCAGCGTTCCACTGCACGGGAGTGCGCTCGCCGTCACGACCAATTTCAGCGGGCCAACCAATTTTCCCAATTGGATCTTGCACTTCTTCTTTTGTTTTGGGATCGTTATTTTGCATTCCCAGCTCTTCGCCGTAATACATCATAGGTGTTCCACGCAGAGTAAGAAGCAACGTGGCGGTCAACTTAGCAATTTCATTGTTGTGAATTTTGTCGCCATATCTGACGTAATGGCGCACCTGATCGTGGTTGCTGAAGAAATACAGAGGCCAACCTCTAGCTGGATTGTTGTCCCATTCTTCTATGCGCTTACGAAATTCGGGCACAGATAATTTATTGATATAGGCCAAAATGAAATTCATAGGCAGTTGAACTTCATCGAGATCCTTGCCGTACGACTTCGAAATTTCAGCAATATCAGATCCGCTGGTTTCGCCTATTAGCACTCGGTCGCCCGGATACTTATCGAGCACAGCGCGCAACTCGCGCAGCACATCATGAACCTCAGGCAATTTATCGTTGTGCAAATATTCGGTATTAGGATCGCCGTATTGATTTTTACCTTCGCGCACCGGATTATCTGGCAATTTTGGATCTTCAAATAGCGTCTGCACAGCATCGAGCCTGAAGCCGGCAACGCCCTTGTCGAGCCAAAAACGAGCCGCATCATACATTGCAGTGCGCACTTCAGGATTGCGCCAATTTAAATCAGGTTGTTCAGGATAGAAAAAGTGATAATTGTATTGATTGGTTTTTGGATACAACTTCCAGGCGGAACCACCAAACAAAGAAATCCAGTTGTTCGGAGGACCGCTAGCGGCGCCATTTTTCCAGATATACCAATCTCTTTTTGGATTGTCTTTTGAACTCGCCGATTCCACAAACCATGGATGTTTATCAGAACTGTGATTCATGACAAAATCCATAATAATTTTGATATCGCGTTTTTTCGCTTCAGCGAGAAGCTCATCGAAATCGGCCATGGTTCCGTACTCTGGTGCTATCGCTTTGTAGTCGGAAATGTCATAGCCGAAATCTACTTGCGGTGATGGATAGCAAGGAGTAATCCAGAGAGCGTCAACGCCAAGATCTTTTAGATAATCCAACTTAGAGGTGATGCCTTTAATGTCACCCATGCCATTGTTATCAGAGTCGGCAAAGCTGCGCGGGTAAATCTCGTAAACCACGGCTTGTTTCCACCATGGTTCAGCCTTAACTTGCTCGTTGGCCACGGCTTTGGCTGCGACGCCGCTAACGATCGACAGAGCCATCAGCGCAACCAAAGATTTGCGAACTTTGCTAAACACGGCTTTCTCCACAAACGTGACCTAGGCGGCAATTTTACTGATTAATCATGATACCAGCGCGCGGACTGTAGGCTCGAATAAATGCGCCTATGAAGAAGCTATCGCCGCTTGTGCATAAGTGCATATACAAATGAAGTTGACGATGGTGCAAGCCTGGTTCAAAATCTTGACTAGCTCAGCGTATATGCAAATCGACCACCAAAGCCATTCGCGAAATTGTCAGCAGATATGCACTATATTTTCATCGGGGGACTTCCTATCTCAACCTATTTGGCTATACTTATTACATAAGCGGTGAGCACACACCAATAAATAAGTTGTGTGCTTTGAGCCGAGGGGTTAAGTGGAAACTTCAGGTC
>CASBPX010000246.1 GCA_949127735.1 Candidatus Obscuribacterales bacterium
CCTCCACCTCGACGCCGGAGCCCACAAGGCGGTTGAGATGACTCACCAGTACGACGCCATTGAGCACCGCCACGCCGAATAGAGCGATGAAACCAATGGCTGCAGGCACAGAGAGATATAAATGTCGCCAGTAAAGGGCTACCACTCCACCAATTAACGCAAAAGGTACATTGAGTAAAACCAAAAGAGCATGGTTGATGTTGCCAAAAGTCAGGGTTAAAAGCAGAAAAATGATGACAATTGACAGGGGCACCAGTACGGCCAGTTTGCCCATGGCCCGCTCTTGATTTTCGAATTGTCCACCCCAGGCCATGTGCGTGCCCGGGCTTAATTTAACTGCTTGATTGATTTTGGTCTGACACTCTTTGACAAAACTGCCGATGTCACGGCCCCGCACATTGCATTGCACGACAATGCGCCGCTGGCCCTGCTCGCGATTAACAAGCTCAAGCCCCGACTCAAGCTTCACTTGCGCCACTTGTGATAGTGGCACACGCTTGTTTAACTTGCCAGATTGTGTCTCTACTAATAATTCACCAACCGCTTCCGGTTCCATGTTGATGCCGAGTGGCAGCCGCACGCGCAGGTCGAATCTTTTGCGCCCGTCCAAAATTTGTGAGACCGAAGTACCCATAATTGCTGTTTCGGCAATGGTTTTGATATCTTCGATATTCACTCCATAGCGGGCCATGGACGCGCGGTCTGGAATAATCAAAAGTTGCTCGCCGCCCTGTAATTTTTCTACCTGCAAATCGGCCGCACCAGGGATAGTGGCTATGATCTTCTCCACTTCTTTGGCGCGTGCTTGTAGGTCGTCCATATTTTCGCCGAAAATTTTCACGGCCACGTCTGCTCGTACGCCTGAAACCAGCTCGTCTACTCGCATAGCAATTGGTTGTGTGAAATTGAACTGGGCGCCGGCAATATTTTTGCTCAGCATTTCTCTGATTTCTTGCGTCAATTGATCTTTAGTCAGACCTGGTCGCCATTTGCTGCGCTCTTTGAGCATGACAAAGCAATCTGTGCCGTAGACACCCATAGGGTCGGTGGCTAAATCTGGTCGCCCGGTACGTGAGACTACTGTTTTGACTTCGGGCACCGATCTAATTAGAGTCTCAACCTCAGAGCATATTTTCAAAGCATAAGGCAAAGAAATGCTGGGAATGTTTTTGACTTCAATCAATATGTCGCCTTCATCTAAGCGAGGCACAAACTCAGTGCCGAGAAATGGCAACAGTGCAAGCGCCGCTATAAAGATAGTGGTAGCACAAATTAGCGTCATTATTTTATGTCGCATTGCCAGTGTGAAAGCCACCAGATATGGTTTGTAGAGCAGTTTAATTAAAAGGTTTTCGCGCTGCTTCGGCGCTTTCTTGATAATCAAAATTGTCAGCACCGGCACTAGCAGAAGTGAAACAAAAAGCGAGCCTAGCAGAGCCGACGAGACGGTTACCACCATAGGTGAAAAGAGCTTATATTCCATGCCTTCAAGCCCAAGAATCGGCATGTAGACAACGGTAATGATCGCCACACCAAAAAGGATAGGGCGGAATACTTCACGCGCAGAGGCTTCAATTATGCTGGCTGCTGATGTTGAAGGTAGAACAACTTCGGGATGCAACTGCGCTTGCTCCTGAGCTTCGCTTAAGTGCCTGAGCGAGTTTTCTACCATGACTATAGCGCCGTCAACAATCATGCCGAAATCAATAGCGCCAAGGCTCATGATATTGGCTGTAACACCAAGCAAGCGCATACCGATGAATGAAAACATCATCGATAAAGGAATTGCCGATGCACAAATTAAAGCGGCGGGTAGACTGTCCACAGTCAGTAAAAGTACGATTAAGACCAGAGCTCCACCTTTAAGCAAATTGTCTTTGACTGTTTCAATGGTTTCGGCTACAAGGCCCGACTGATCATAAAAAGGCTCAAGGAAAACACCTTCAGGCAGAGTCTTGCTTATCTCTTTCAGCTTTTCAGTCACTCGCTCAATTACAGCTTTGCTGTTTTCTCCCTTCAACATCATCACCATGCCAAGCACCACTTCACCCTGGCCGTTGCGTGTGGCGGCTCCCTGGCGCAGTGCGCTACCATGGTAAACTTTGCCGATATTTTTAATTATGATTGGCACACCATCAACGGTGCGGACGATGATATTTTCAATGTCCGCCAGCGAATTGGCACGCCCCAAGCCGCGCACCACGAACTGCTCGTTTTCGTGGTTGATTAAGCCGGCGCCAAAGTTATCATTGTTTTTTTCAATGGCGGCAAAGACGTCTTTCATAGTTAAGCCGTATTGTTGCAAAGTTGTCGGTTTTACTTCCACCTCATACTCGTCAGTCAAACCGCCCCAGGTGTTAACCTCTGCCACACCAGGGACGGTGCGCAGCCGATATTTGATATCCCAATCTTGAATGGTTTTTATTTCAGTCGCTGAATAGCCGCGGCCGCTCAAGACATATTGATAAATTTCACCCATAGCTGTAGAAATCGGCCCTAGCTGTGGATTAACGTTAGCAGGCAATCGCCCTCGCGCACTCTGCAATCTTTCCAGTACCAGCTGCCGGGCAAAATATGTATCGACTTTGTCTTTAAAAATAACAGAGACAACAGAAAGACCATATTTTGAAATGGAACGTGTTTCATCAACATTCGGCAGGCCGCTCATGACCGATTCCAGCGGGATAGTGACCAGCTCTTCTACTTCTACGGGGCCGAGGCCGGGAGATTCAGTGAGAATTTGTACTTGATTGTTGGCCAGATCGGGAAAAGCATCGATGGGCAGACTGAGTAAACAGATGATACCGGCCACGGTGACGGCAAAAAATAGCGACAAAACTAGAAGCCGCTGTTTGATTAAGCCTGCCAGAAAGTTTTCCAACTATACCTCTCAGTTCTAGTCTTCGGAAGCGCCGTTGATTTTTCGCAGAAATTCTGCTTTGAGAGTGAGGCCGCCGCTGTTTACCACAGAAGTCCCGCTACTAATGCCGGATTTAACTAAGTGACCATCCAGTAAACGTTCTCCCAATTCAATCGAGCATTTTTGATATTTGCCGCCGCCCAGATCGGCAAAAACAAAGACATCTTTGCCATAACGTTGAATGGCGTTATCGGCTACGTACGGCAGAGTTACTTTGCGATTGGTATGAATGGTGGCGTTGCCGAACATGCCTGGTTTAAGCAACAAGCCACGATTAGGTAGTACTGCCCGAGCCAGAAATGTGCGAGTGTCACCAGCCAGAGGCTGTATATAGCTTATCTTGCCGTCGAATTTGCGACCGGGCAAGCTGTCGCTGACAAAGGTGACGGCCTGCCCGATTTTGATTTGAGCCAGATCTTTATCGTAAATAGTGATATCAAGCCAGATGTCGGAAAGGTCAGCCACTACATATAGTGGCTCAGTGGTACTAACCACGTCGCCCAGAGTTATTGTTTTTTTTATAATTATGCCTGCCCGCGGCGCAGTAAGCGGGCTATCACTGTCGATTTTATGACTGTCGTAATTGCGCAGATGCTTGCCATAAGCCGAAAGCATCGCTTCTGTTTCTGAAGTTAGGTGAATGTCGTGTTCTTTAACACCCTTGAGTTCGATGGTAAGTTGGTCTACTGCATTGCGAGCGGTCAACACGTCTTTTTGCGGCGCAATGCCTTCGTCGGCTAGTTTATTCAGGCGCTCTAGATTTTTGTTGGCCAGGTCTAAGCGCGAATTTAGCTGACTGGCCAGAATTTCATTGGAATGTTTCTGGTGAATGTATTCGCCGATTAGTTTCGTCACTTCGAGATTTTGCACCACTGCCAGTGTCTGACCTTGATGAATCAGATCGCCTAAATTTACTTTGTCTTCAGTCACTCGGCCGCCCACCATCGAGTTGATGTGGAAAACATGATTTTCGTCAGCTTTGAGTTCGCCGGTGGTTTTTATATCGCTGGCGTAGCTCATTTCTTTTAAAGGCTGACTTTTGATTTCAGCATTGGCAGCAGCCTGGGGGCTCAATGTAATTAAGTCTTGATTACCAGGGGCGGCCGATTTTGCAACACTGACATTGCTGCCGCCACCTGTGGGAGTACTTGTGTTTGAATTGCAGGCACTAATTAATGTGGTGCTCAAAATTCCGACAAAAAGTATTTGTTTGCAATTCACACTAAGCGCTTGCTTTAAGAATGGCCTGGGCACACACTCGCATATGATCGGCTTCGGCTTCGCGATATGTCGCCGAAAGCAAGTCAGCATAGCCGTCCAGTGAGCGAGCCACATCTGGATGATTAGGGCCAAGGCACTTGGTGCGAATATCAAGGGCGCGTTTGTAATTTTTCTCAGCCAGATCATACCGCCCGTCAAAACGCATAATTTCAGCCAGATAATGCAGACATGCTGCCACGTCAGGATGATCCAGGCCAAGATTCATTTCTCTCAACTCAGTCAGCTGTTTTAGCAGAGCTTCGGCTTCTTTGTATTTGGTTTGCTGTAAATAACAAATGATCAAGCTATCAATGCAAGCCTGAGTATCAGGATGTGCCATGCCCAGCTTGCGCTCGCGCAAATCCATGAGCCGTTTCCAGTAAGGCTCAGCTTTCTGATAGCGATTGTGATTGTGATAAAGACAGGCGAGATCCCACAGTCGCGCTTCTACTTCAGGGCTTTCGGCATTGCGTGAAGCTTCAGTGATGCTCAGCGCTTCTTTATATAAGTTTTCCGCCAGCAAATATTTATTGTCTGACTGATGCACAAAAGCGATGCTGGCAAGAATTTCAGCTACTTCGGCGCTGTGTCTGCCGAGGGCGCGCTCACGAATCGATAAAGCGCGCTTGTAGAGACGTTCGGCGTCGGTGAATCGACCTTCAAATAAATGTGACCCTGCTAAATTGGTGATGCATGCCACCACTTCAGGATGGTTGGGGCCAAGCGCGATTTCATTTACTCCCAGAAGTTTTTCCAGGTGTCCGCTGGCTGCTTTGTGGTGTCCGTTAGCCTGGCAGACTGCTGCCAGATTAACCAGCACGGGCATCAGATCAGCGTGATCATCGCCAATAGTGTCGGAGAGAATGGTCACTGCTTCGGTGAGAAGCGGCTCGGCTTCGATAAAACGATCTTGCGACCAGTAAACATTGGCCAAATTGTGCAGAATATCTCCCACTTCAGGATGACTGCGACCCAGGGCTTTTTCTTTGACGTCAAGGGCCCGCTTAAATAGCTCCTCGGCCATGCGGTTTTTGCCCTGAGCAGCATAAATAAGAGCTAGATTGTTAACCGAAGTGGCCACTTCAGGATTATCAGCACCAAGTGCTTGCTCATATATCTCAGTTAGACGCTTGCAGGGGATCTCCGCTTTTTCATGATTGCCCTGGAAGAAATAGAGGGCCGAAAGATTGTTGAGCGCAGCCACAACCAGGTCATCGTGCGGCTGCAGCAATTTATCGCGCACCGCAAGTGTATGCTTGAAGTGTGGCTCAGCCTCGTCATATCGCTCGAGTTCGAATAACAATTCGCCCAGCCGCTCAGAACAGTTGGCAGTGCCAAGTTCGTCGCCCTGTTTTTCTGAGTCAGCTAGCGCCGCCTTAAAGAAAGACTCTGCTTGCTCAAGGTTGCCCTTTTCGAAAGCGTCATTGCCCTGTTGAAAAAACTTTTCCCAATCTTTGCTCATCTAAAATCGTATAGATCCTGGTTATTGTGGCTTGGCCGGCTGTAATGTCAAGAAAGACTGGTTAATAGTCTCAATGCTTTATTCTACCCGCCTTTGAATCTGTTCTAATGATTGCAATTAGCTTTATAAACTCGCGAAGGTCGCCATGAAGAGAGAAATATTTATCGCACGGTCGCGCTTTCACGCCACATCTGACCAGGTTTTCGACTGGCACGAGCGGCCGGGCGCTTTTGAGCGGCTGTCTCCGCCCTGGGTCAATGTTAAGTGCGTGGAGCGTTCGGGGGGAATTCAAGACGGTTCCAGAGTGGTGCTCTTGCTGGAAAAAGGCCCAATGCGCATGCCCTGGGTGCTGGCCCACAAAGATTACGTTAAGGGCAAGCGTTTCGTTGATTATCAAATTGCCGGTCCTTTTGACTACTGGCAACAAAACCACGAACTCGAAGACGACGGCCCGGGTCATTGTTATCTGACCGATCGCGTTGAATATTCTCTGCCTATGGGTCTGGCCGGACGCATTGCCGCTTCCGCTTTCATCAGATCAGAGTTAAGCCGCTTGTTTCGATATCGTCACGCTTTAACTGCCCGCGACATGGCGCTTCTCAAGCGTTACGGTCAGAAACCGCTTAAGATTCTGGTCAGTGGAGCCACCGGGCTAGTGGGTGAACGGTTGGTGTCTTTGCTTGCAACTCAAGGGCATGAGGTGGTACGCCTCAGCCGGCGTGCGCCAGCCGGTGAAAAGGCTGAACTTCACCCAATCGAGGCCAAATCTCCCGACGGCAGCGAAATTTTCTGGAATCCTCTGGCCGGCACTATCGAATCAAACTTACCTGACGACCTTGATGCCGTGGTGCATCTGTCAGGTCGTAACGTTACTGCAGGCCGCTGGTCTGTGGAAGAAAAGCAGATGATTTATCAAAGCCGAGTGCAGAGCACCCAATATCTTTGCCAGTTGCTTGCCGCTTTAGACAAAAAGCCCGAGGTTTTAGTCTGCGCTTCAGCCATCGGATTTTATGGAGAACGCGGTTCGGAGCCTGTCACTGAAGATTCTAAAGCCGGCAGCGGATTTCTGGCCGAAGTCTGTATCGATTGGGAAGCGGCGGCGGAACAGGCTCGTGCTGCAGGAATCCGGGTGGTGCTGGCGCGCATAGGCGCTGTACTAAGCCCAAAGGCCGGTGCACTAGCCAAATTACTGCCGATTTTCAGCTCTGGCGCCGGCGGAAAAATTGGCGACGGCAAACAATATTTTAGTTGGGTCTCAATCGATGATGTTTGCACCGCTATTTATCATGCCATCGTCACAAAAGAAGTAGACGGACCACTCAATGTGGTGGCACCAAATTGTGCCACCAACGCTGAATTTACTCGTGCTCTCGGCCGTGCACTTTTTCGTCCGACACTTTTTCCTGTGCCTCCACGAGTTTTACGCGTGGCCTTTGGCGAAATGGCCGATGCTTTGCTTATGGCCAGCGTTCGCGTGCTGCCGCAAAAATTGAAGCAAACCGGCTACGAATTTCAAGATCCCGATTTACTCGATGCCATAAAATTTCTAATCGGCCGTGGAGCCGGCCATCGCTAATTTAACTCGGATTTGAATCTGGATTAAAAGGCATAATTTTTATTAGTGGCGGCGAAGAGTACGCGGCCAACTTCGCCGCGCTTATGGCCGGATGTTTAAGACAGGCCGTGAGCAGCGCATCTTTGCACCACTTTTTGCGATCAGTGTGACACCAGTAGGCGGCCATAAAAAGTTGCAGATATTTTCGACTGACTGATTGAAAAACAAAATGCGTAAATTCAATAATTTGCTCGATGTGATTTTGGAGTGTTTCTTCGCTTGCACCATGCAGCATTTCAATCAGTCCGCTTTCTGTTTCGTCGTCTATTTTGACGAATTTTCCGTCCCTTAGTTGTTCAGCGAAGCCGTCTAATTCAAGCATCGTGATATTACTGTAGAACTCGCCTATGTGCATGGCGGTTGCTGTGGAAATTTGCGTATAGAGTGCGTCAAGAGAAATAGGCCCTTCTGACATTTGCGACAGAATCATTTCTTGCTTGTCTGAAATATCTGGTTTTATGTGCGACTTTTTCTTGAGTGCATACTCTTTTTCTATAGATATTTGCTCGATGTATGCGTGTTGTCGTGCCGGCGTATTGACTGTGCGACGGCAAATAATTTTTTGAAAGCGATGGGCCGACACCAACATGAAATTCTCAGGCATCTCTGCCAGAACCACCATCTGTAGTTTTTTTATAATCAGGTTTGCACACGACGAGGTGATACCGGTCAACCGTGCCAATCTATTCCCGCTAACAATTAGTCCTTGCTCCATTAGTTTTATTGCGACAAGCCAGGCAACCAGCTCGCTGGTAGCTTCCAGAACAGTATCTTGGGTGGTCGAAACTGTGGTACCGCATAGCTTGCAGCGAGCTCTGCGTGCATCTTTACTCAATATAAATTCCGGATTGAGACATTTACAACGCTGTATTCCTGTGCTTTGCCTGAGTTTGAAAATTTGTGAGGCTGCACTTAAATGAGAAGGAATTTGTGTGAATATTATTGCCGTCGCTGTAGCGACTTTAAAATCGTATTGGTAGTTTTTTTCGTCGTTCATAACTTCACCTCTTCTCCGTGTAATAGATCAAACGGATTTTGGAGGTAAAAAGTTCAATCGGCGAAGATTAACTGGTGGTTGCTAGTGCTTCCTGATCTAGAGCGTATACATTTTGGCCTTGAAATACTCAAAACGTTTACGTTTCAATTTAGGCAGATCTAGAGCGTATACGTTTTGGCCTCAGAATGCCTGAAACGTATACGCTCTAGTTTCCAAAAGTCTTCCGGATGGATCTAAAACCTCACCCGGCAATCCGGCAAACTGCACCACTAGTGGTGCAAGAACATAAAAGCGCCAGCTACAGCCAGTACCAACACCATGACTATGGTGGCAATTAAAACCGGACTTAAACCTGTTTGAGGCCGCGCATCGGTAGTCGCTACTTGCTCTGCTTTATCTGCTTTAGCTGATTTGCGAGCCAGTTTCTCTTCAGCCACTTCAGCTTCGCTGGGCAGTTCGCTGCCTTCATAAGACCGCATGCGTGACATGCCTGTGCCGCCGCCACCTGCCAGTTCGTCCAGGGTAGGTGGCAAATCAGGCAAAGCATTGACTAACTGATTGACTCGAATTTTCAATCCGTCTTCAAGGTGCGCCGCATCGGCTGGAGAATTACTGCAATCCAACAATGAATAACTGCCGTGTTGAATTTTTAGCATGGCGAATAGAGCCGGGTAGCCAATCATTTCATCATTGAGCAGCCTGGCGCCCTGCACGTTCGTACTTTTAGTAATCAAAAATTCGCCATCAACCACGCCATCTTCCGACGCCATGCGAGCAATGGCATAGTCAGCCTTCTTGCTTTTAAAAATAGCAAGAAGTACTTCTTTGGTAGAACGATTCTCCCAAATTTTCCCCGACTCAATAGTAGGCAGATTACTTAAAGACTTAAAGGACGATTGCTCCGCCGACTCTGGCGCAAACTGATCGGAAAAATCGTTTGCCGATTCATCATTCGTAGATTCAGGCGTAGATTCAGGCATGGACTGCTCCCACAAACTAGCTAGGTATGTAGTTCCAAAGTCACCGGACAATGATCTGAGCCGTGGACATTGTTGAGGATACCAGCATTGACAACATTCTCGGTCAATTTGCTTGAGGTAAAGAAGTAATCAATGCGCCAACCGACATTGCGCTGTCTTGCCCCTGTGCCCATGTGCCACCAACTGTAATTGTGGGGATCTTTGTTGTACATGCGAAATGTGTCGCTGTATCCCGCAGATATAAGTTTGTCCAACCATTCTCTTTCGGCGGGCATGAAACCTGAGACAGTTTCATTGGCTTTAGGCCGAGCTAAGTCGATAGCCATATGGGCCGTGTTAAAGTCACCGCAAACGGCCAGTTTTTTCCCTTCTTTGGTCAGCTGGTTTGCCCACTGGTAAAAGGCGTCGTAAAACTCCATTTTATACAGCAGGCGCTCCGGGCTCTGGGCACCATTGGGGAAATAGATATTGGCCATGACAAAATCGCCAAAGTCTTCCACGAGCGTGCGGCCCTCGCAGTCAAAACGCTGGACACCGAAGCCTTCTTTAATTGATACGGGCTCGTGCCGTGTATAGATTGCCACGCCGCTGTAGCCACGTCTTTCGGCATGGGAGAAAAAGCATTTGTAGCCTTTCCGTTCCATGATTTCAGGAGTAAGTTGGTCCGCCGAAATCTTGGTTTCTTGCAAACCGACAATGTCCGGTTGCAGACCTTCCATCCAGTCGTAAAAACCTTTTTTAGCGGCGGCGCGTATACCGTTTATATTCCAGGAAACCAGTTTTAACTTTGACAATGACGGTTTTCCTTTCTTGTTCTCTACTTCTTAAAAACAGGCGCACCGGCTATTAAGCTAGTGCGCCTGTTTTATTTTAGACTCTAAGAAGAATTATTTCTTAGAACCTACTGGTGTTTTTGCCGCTGCATTGGCTGCATTAACAGCTTCCAGCACGCCGGCGTGAACAATTTCGCCCTGGTGGATATTTACGCCGAGGTGCAAAGCTGGATCATCTAAGCAAGCTTGGTAGCCGAACTTAGCCAATTTGGAAGCATAGGCCATGGTGGCGTTGGTCAGTGCGCGAGTGGATGTCCATGGAACAGCTCCAGGAATATTGGCCACGCCGTAGTGCACCACTCCATCAACTTCGTATACGGGCTGGGAGTGAGTGGTGGCGTGAATTGTTTCGATACATCCACCTTGGTCAATGGCCACGTCCACAATCACTGAGCCTTTTTTCATTTTGCTCACCATTTCTCTGGTGACGATTCTTGGTGCTTGTTTGCCTGGAATGAGCACCGCTCCGATAACCAGATCAGCACCAGGCAAGAGGCTTTCCAAATAGTGGCCCACTGAGAACACTGTGCGCACCTGGCCGCCGAACACATCGTCGAGATAGCGCAATCTATCGAGTGAGAGATCGAAGATTGTTACGCGAGCGCCCAGTCCGACGCCAATTTTCGCAGCGTTGATACCGACTACACCGCCGCCGATAATGATGATTTCGCCTGGTTCAACACCAGGTACGCCGCCGAGAAGCACGCCCCGACCGCCCATAGGACGCTCGAGATATTGAGCACCGATTTGTGTTGCCAGACGCCCGGCAATTTCAGACATCGGTGTGAGCAATGGCAGTTGACCATTGGCTGTTTGCACTGTTTCGTAAGCAATACAGGTAGCGCCGCTTTTGGCCAGATCTTCAGCCAGTTTTGGAGCAGCGGCCAGGTGCAGATATGTGAACAGCAATTGGCCCTTTTTGAGCATGGCCACTTCTTGAGCTTGAGGCTCTTTCACTTTGAGAATCAAATCAGATTCGCCGAAAACCGAAGCAGCATCGGGGAGAATCTTGGCGCCCACAGCCTTGTACTCATCGTCACTCATACCTGAGCCTACGCCGGCATTTTTCTCGATGTAGACTGTATGACCTTCGGTTACCAGTGTTTTAACACCAGCAAGCGTGATGGCAACGCGGTATTCGTTGTCTTTAATTTCTTTCGGCACTCCAACCTTAGCCAAGGTCTCACCCTCCAATATTGCGAACCTAATCTCTAAATGCTTCTAGTGAAGCAATTTACGAGAAGATGAAATTCTATCCCGCAATATGTCGTTACTATATTCTCTTGATAGATGTTTTATGATTGGCGGCTCTTGACAGCCCGCCTGCTAGAATCTGGATCAGAATTCAGAACAACTACAGACAAATTGAAAGAGCAGAAAAATGAACGATATAGTGATCGTAAACGGCGCACGCACGGCATTTGGCGCTTACGGAGGGGGGCTTGCCTCTAAAACGGCCACTGATTTAGCGGTTGAAGCCACACTCGGTGCCATCGAAAGAGCCGGTGTCGAGAAAGAAACAGTCGATTCAGTGATTATGGGCAATGTTATTCAGACCAGTAAAGATGCCATTTATTTGGCGAGACACGTGGCTCTGCGAGCTGGTTTGAAAGAAAACACTCCTGGTTTGATACTCAATTTGCTTTGCGGATCTGGGGTTTACGCTGTGGCCAACGCCGCCATGCAAATCGACAACGGCATGGCGACCACTGTTATTGCCGGCGGCACCGATCATTTGTCCAGCACTCCATACAGCAGCTGGAGCACTCGTTGGGGCGGTCGCATGGGACACATGGAATTGTGGGATGGTCTTGATATCCGCGATACTTATGCTAAGGCATCAATGGGTGAAACAGCAGAGAATTTGCAAGCGAAATATAAAATTAGTCGCGAAGAGCAAGACCAGTTTGCTCTTCGCAGCCAACAGCTGGCGAAAGCAGCAGCGGAGAGCGGTCGCTTAAAAGAAGAGATTCGCGCCATTGAAGTTGCTTCAAAAAAAGGTCCGATTATTATTGATCGCGATGAACATGCCAGGCCCGAGACCACTATTGAAGGTCTGGCTAAGTTGAAGCCGGCCTTTCGTAAAGATGGCAGTGTCACACCAGGAAATGCTTGCGGTATCGTCGATGGTGCCGCCGCACTGGTGGTGACAAGCTTAAAGAATGCCGAGAAGAATAAGTTCAAGCCACTCAGTCGAGTGGTGTCTTGGGCGGTTACCGGTGTGCCGCCGGAAATTATGGGAATCGGCCCTGTGCCTGCCATTCCGATGGCTCTAGAAAAAGCCGGTTTAAAAATAGACGACATCGACTTGTTTGAAATCAACGAAGCTTTTGCCGTGCAATATCTGGCATGCGAAAAGGAATTGCAGCTCGATCGTGATAAAGTCAACGTAAACGGCGGTTCTATTGCCCTGGGCCACCCTTTTGGTGCTACAGGTGCAAGATTACTGCTTTCCATTTCAATGGAGCTGCAGAAGCGCCAGAAGCGCTATGGCTGCGTCAGTCTGTGCGTTGGTGGCGGCATGGGTATTGCCATGATTGTTGAGCGAATTTAGTTATAGAAGCTCACGCCTTTACGGCAGGCTGACGGTTTGATGATTTGTGAACTAGGCCCATACACCTTGATGTGCACTGGCTTAGCTTCGGCTGGTTCGGCAGATTCACTGCTTTCAGCCGCAGGCACCACTTCTCTTGAGTAAGCGATCAAACCGCTGTTTCGAGAGGAGGCAGGCAATATGGAAGGAGCATATGCTGGTGGCGGTGGCACCAGGTAAGCACCGCGATGGCCTTTACCTTTTGCTTCCACACTGGATGGACTGATGTTGATGCAGCAAGCAAGAAGGGCAGCTGTCGATAACAAGAAAATCGATTTTCTCAACACTATGGAAACCCCGCTGAAAATAAAATTAGCAAATAAGACAGGCTGGAAGGCATGTCGTAATTTTTACTAAAATAATCATACCACCGCAGCTTGATCTCCAAACCTTCTCAATCCTTTTCAGCTGTTAAACCATTTAGAAGAGCGCGGGTGTCTTCTTTCAGCGAAACTATCCACGTTTTTACCATCAGCAGGCTCCCATGTGGCCACCGCTTGGCCCCACCAGGCCTTGGCGTCAGTAACAGTGGCGTCGGTCTTGCGTTTAGGCGAATGATTTAATCCACGCTCGGCTTCTACTTTTATTTTTTCCAGCCTCGCCTGTTCCATTAAAGCCATAAACTGCGCCTCCACGTCAGTAGTGGCACTGGCCACGTCGTGTACTTCCGGGGTGCGATTGGCCAAAGAGTCCAGGTTGCGCTGCCAGGGGTGGGCTGCGTCCTCACCGGGGCTGGGCAAAGGCACGTATTCTTCGCGCTGATTGCGATCGAATAAACGCCGCAGTGGGCTGACGAGTTTATGAAAAGAAATCATGATAATTCTCCAACGACTATTGCTGAGCTTGAGCTGAGCCTCAGGAGGTATTCCCATGACAACCGGCCGGTAACGGTCGTATATTCCACGTTACGAAGTCGTTACGTTTATATCTAGCCTGGGCTCTTAATTGCGGCGTTCCAAGTAATGAATACTGGATGCCGATTATCAGCCCTACTTGATAAGTCTGGTTATTAGGATGAAATTTCTAAGTGCCGCTTTAGTGGACCAGCTCAGCTTCTTGAGCGGCCAGCACGAGCTGTGGAACGGCCTGCTCAGTCTTTGGGAGGTCTAATCTCAGCTGATATTCGCCGGGCGGCTCGAAGCAATGAATGCAGCGAGCTTCATATTGAGCGTCGCCCACCAGTATCTGTTCACTGGAGTGCACTACCCGCTGAGTGCGGCAGGCAAAATCAGAGCCGCATTTACGGCATACAGCCAGAAGTTTGTCCACACGGTCGGCCAGGGCCAGAAGGCTCGGTACCGGTCCAAAAGGTTTGCCGCGAAAATCGAGATCAAGGCCCGAAGCGATGATTTTCTTTTTCTGCCGAAGTAGATTGAGAATGACATCGATAATTTCATCTTCGAAGAACTGGCTTTCATCAACGCCAATAACCACAGCGTGTGAGGAATATTTGAGAATATCGCGGGCGGAATCGACCACGATAGCCTGTGAAGCCATGCCATTGCGTGATTCGACATGATTGGGGCGCGAGCGTGTGTCAGTAGTGGGGCGCACGATAATTGTGGGCAGATAAGCCAGGCGCGCTCTTTCGATTCGTCTAATCAGCTCGCTTGATTTACCGGCGCTCATGCAGCCGACAATCATTTCAAATCGATATCCGCTAAACATCAAGATGGTCTCCGCCGGAAGTAAGAATGTATCTGTCTAAGAAGTGGCCAGCACAGGCAAATTCAAGCCTGCCGTTTTTCAAATAATCTAAGCTCCTATGGTAACCAAATTTGAAGCTGTTTTGCTAGATCAGACCAGTTTCATATTTGTTCACCTGATAAGCGCCTCACTGATTTTGCGATGCTATCGATCTGGTACTGATCTGATCTTGATCTGGCACAAAGCGATATACCGCATGCGGCGTGGCCTTTGTAAACAATGCCGGCACCACCTATGGTGTCAGGCCGAGATTCTCTAAAATATTCTCAGTGGAAGGCGATAAAATTACATTTGCTACACAAGAATGATTGAAAGCACGAATAGCAGTGCGAATTTGGTCAATAGATTGCAGAAGACAATTGGCTGCCAGAGTCAAAGCTGGAGCACCACTTTCACCGAGGGTGTTTTGTAGAGCCAGGCTGACGCAGACGTCTGCACCTACCACTTTGATGCAACTGGCCTGAAGAGCGGCGGGAGCCGGTGAATCATTTTTCAAGTCTTTTAATCGCGAGAGATTCTGACAAACTTTACTCAGCTCGATAGCCAGTTCTTTTAAAATAGATGAGACAGTGAGCAAATCGGCTAAAGAGGCATTAACCAGGCCGTTGCCGATAATTTCTTCACCGCCGCGCAATTTAAAACCACTTGTTAGTGAAAGTTCTTTTACCAGGCTCTCGCGGTAGGTACGACTACCGCGAAATGAAACTTCCAGCAGTCTTTCGCGGCCCTCCGCCAGACGACGAATTACTCTTTCAGCAGTGGTGCCAAAATTGTTGAAGTCTCTGGCCGAGCGCAGTTCAGGCTCATTCTCATAACCCAGGTTGCGCAAACTTTTTTCAATCTCGAGCGATTTGCGCCGCAGCAGGCGCTCTAGATCAAGCAATGCCGATGAGAGTTCACGACTGGCCACCAGTAAAGCCAATTTGGTGCCTACCACGTAAGCGTCTTGCCCACTCAATTCCAGATCGCTTTTATTGATACCAAGGGCTGTAGTTTGCTCAGCTAAACCAGCAGGATGCAGGCCAAGAATTTCAGCTGCGCGACCAGTGACAACCTCATTGAGATTGTCGAACAGAGCTTCTCCACCTGGAGATAAAAGTGGGTCTACTACTAATTCATCGCGCCACTGGCCATTTATAATTTCGTCACAAACCTGAGCTTTAACACGGGCTATGGCGCTGCCTGCTTCTACCGCTTCGCGCACCAGAGCAAGCTTTGCTTTGAAAACCAAAAGCAATCCATCTATTAAGAGTGGATGCGCTGTTTCTTGCAAGCGACCTTCCACCGGCTTAAAGTGCTCCAGCCAACGCGCGGTACGTGTGCCCCAGTGAGCCTGAGCTGGCACCTGTATCTCGCCCAGAGCGTCCGTTTCTAATCGCAACTCTAATTTTTTTATGGTCATCGGTTTAGTCTAGCGTGCAAATTTAAAACATAACAGTGCCGCTGACTTACCTATGGCGTCTGTACTAATTCCATTTCTTTTAAAATCTGCGTCGCTAACTCAATCAGCGCTTGATTCGTGGGCACTCTTGAGTTATTTGTGAAACTTAGATAATAGCGCAATTGATGCCGCGCTTCGCCATAATTACTCTCGCCGGCCAGGGCCAGGCCGCGCAGCAGGGGCACGTTAAGATCGCGCCCGCCAAGAGCGCCGAAGCGATCAACGGCCTTAAGAGCGGCGACATACTCACCGCTGTCAATCAGGCATTTGCTCAATCCTAAATATGCTAACGGATTGACCGGATCAATGACGATGGCCCGTTGATAGTCGGCCAGCGGTTCCTTTGTATAACCCATTTTGGCAAGAGTATTGCCTAAGTTGACGCGCAATTCGGCGCTATCCATATCGACAGTTTTAGCTTGAGTGAGAGACTGTCGATATTGATCCAGGGCGCCTGCACTGTCGCCATTTTGATCGAGAATAAGGCCGATCCAGAAGTGCACAGGAAAATTATTTGGCCTGGCTGCTTCAAATTGGCGAAATGAATGCAATGCCGCCGCATAATTGTTAGCGAGAAAGTAGTTTTTGCCTTCGGTCAATAATCTGTCGCTTGAAGCTACCGCCGATTCTTGCATGGCTTTGTAGGGTGCAGCATTCTGTGCCCATGCGGCCTCGAAACAGTCTGCCGCAGCGCCGCTAGCCAGCGCTAAAATCATTGCCTTAAATTGCCAGTGGGAATTTCTAAATATCGCCATAAAAAATAGTTTACAGCACCACCGCTCTAAGTCAGTTATTTAGCAAGCTATTGGCGTCAGCTATTCGTTTTCGCTTTTATCCAGACTGTTCTTGCCCGACAATATTGGTGCCACCATAATAGATTTAGCAGGTCGCAAAAGATCGCCTGACGCCTTCGGGGTTAGGTCTGTGATTCTACCTTCAACAGCCGAAATCTTGCTTGGGTCTAAAACTTTGCCGCGAATGAAATCGCCGATTAGATCAACTTGCGAAATTTTCAGAGGAGTGACTGAGAGTTCTTTGTTTACTTGCTCGAGAGGTTTGTCGCCGAAGATGCCATACTTCCACCACTTTTCCAGAGGATGGAAGCGAGTGGCAACGGAATAAGTTTTTTCCGGATCGATGGCCTCGTAGACGCCGTTATTTAAAATCTGCAGGCCGGAAATGCGCTGACCGTCACCACCTTTTGCTGTCAGCCCAGGTTTGGTAGCGTCATATGAATATTTAAGGCCGCTTACTTGGACGAAGTTGCCTGGCTCGTCTACATGCTCGGTCACTTGCTCGGCAAAAAGATTTTTTATTTGAGCGGTAAGAGTTGGTTTCGCTTCGGCCACCCTTTCGCGCACACCATATTCGATGGCGTCTTTCAGTTGCGCTCCGGTTAAGTTCATCATCGCCAGTTCTTGTTGCTCACCTTCGCGCTTGCCTGCGTTCATGACGATGTTGGCAATATCTAGGCGTGTTAACGGTACATCGGCGGCGATGCCTGTGCGAATGCCGCCTGAATGCACCAGTACTACCTGCGGTGCCTGATCGCCCAGTTTTTCTTTAAGACCAAATCTGATGGCGTCGGCCATCAAGTTGCCCATTGAGCTTTCTTGATTGCGCGATCCGGCCGCGCTATATGGTTTTATAGCGTGGCTTTCATAGGTCTCATTTTTCAGGGCGTTGATATCAGAAGCGGTCTCGTCGAGGAATTTACGAATGCCTGGATTCTCTGCAATGTCGTCTGTGATCTGGTGCAAACGGCTGGTAGTGGCAAAACGGTGTGCCGTGCCATCAGGCCGTATCGCCTGATTAAATTCTCCCAGCCAGTTGCCGCTGTGTCCGGCCTGCACAATGGGAATTTCAAATTTACTGGTGCTACGGCCAAATGGATTTAATCTGGCGAAACCAGATGCTCCTTCGCTTTGCCCCCCGACCCAGAGCGGTCGCGGTAGAGCGTCGTGAGAATGGCCGCCGACAATGCCCGCCACCTTAATATCTTTGTTAATTAGATAGCGAGCCAATTTGATATCTTCGCCTAAGCCAAGATGCGAATGAATCTGGAAAATCGTGACGCCTTCTTTCTTTAAGGCGTTGATGGCATCTTCTGTGCTTTTGTGCGGATCCAAATATTTGAGTCCACCCACTGCGCCTTCTTCGGTGGTGACACCAATCGTGCCCAATTTGGTTTTGCCCCATGGTGTGTCCACTTCCCGCACCACATAGGGTTTTAGAATGCGTTGATATTGTGGATGTGCCGATACGTCAAGGTTCGAGGCAATCAGTGAGACATCTGGATTTTGCTGTAAAAGCGGTTCCATAATTCTCGGATAGCGCGGCACGTCGGCTTTGCCTCCAGGAGCGTCATAGGCGTGATTGCCGGGAACGAGCTCTTTTGCTCCCATCTTAATAAGGGCGGCGTTTTCAATTTGACCACCATTGGTGAAGGCAAAATTGACTCGACCAGATTCGATATCACCAGGCACAATGAAACGCGACTCCACGCCTTTAGCGGTTGAAGCAGCCATGCGCTGATCGAGCACCGTTTTAATGCGGGGCAATTGTTCGGTATTACTGTGAAAGTCGTTAATGTGATAGGTGTCTAGCCTGAGCAGATCGGCTTCTGGTTTGACTGTGTTTTTCACCCGGCCGATAATTTCGTTGCGTCGGCTGATGGCAGTGCCACCGCCGGTAAGCAAGCCCCCGAATGCGGCACCATATGCGGTATCAAGGCCGACTGCGCCTGCTGTATGTTTTAAACCGCTGAGCGGATTGTTTTTAATTTCATCCCAGTTTTCGCTGGTACGGTGTGGCAAGCTCCAGATACCTGCGCCGGAAGCACCACCAGTTACTCCCCGCACAACATTAGCTCTAAGCCCGTGCATGACAGATTCTTTGGTGATTACTTTTCCTGCTTCTTCCGCCACTGATTCGGCTACATTGAGGCCCAGTGACTGACG